>JAHEML010000213.1 GCA_024643705.1 Caldilineaceae bacterium
CCAACCGTGGATCGGCATGACACGGGGCTTCTGGCGGGATCGTCAGCGCTATGTGGAGACCTATTGGAGCCACTTTGAGAATGTCTGGCTGCACGGGGATTTTTGCGCAATCGACGCCGATGGTCTCTGGTACATTCTGGGGCGCAGCGACGACACCATCAAAGTGGCGGGCAAGCGGCTCGGCCCAGCGGAAGTGGAGTCGATCATCAATGCACACCCAGCCGTCGCCGAGTCCGCAGCCATCGGCGTACCCCACCCCATCAAAGACAACGAGGTGGTGGTCTTTTGCGTGCTGAAGCCAGGGGTGCAGGCCAGCGAAGCGTTGCGGATCGAATTGGAAGGACTGATCACAACGGAGTTGGGCCGTCCTCTCAAACCGCGGGAGGTCAAGTTCTGCGCG
Organism: Caldilineaceae bacterium; assembly: GCA_024643705.1. GTDB lineage: Bacteria > Chloroflexota > Anaerolineae > Caldilineales > Caldilineaceae > JACQGT01. Next base: position 401 of record JAHEML010000213.1, read on the forward strand.
GCTCTGCCCAAAACCCGCAACGCAAAAGTGATGAACCGAGTGATTCGGGCCGCCTATTTGGGGCTAGAGATGGGGGATATGAGCAGTCTGGAGGATGCGGGGACAGTGGAGGCGATACGCAACGCCGGTTGATTGGTTGATTGCTGGTAGGCTGATAAAATGACAACAGATTTGTGATGCAATAAGTACATCACACCTGTTATAACTCAAAAAGTGACAAAATATGAGCGATAAATGGCCCGGATATTCCTCATGGCTTGGGATGGGATCGGCAGTGGTTCGTTCATCGACTATGCTCACAAACTATCATTCAGGAGTATCCGTGAATCTATTCGACGCTATTCTTACCCGCCGCACCATCAAAGAGTTCACCGATCAGCCTGTCCCCGATGATCTGCTGATGCAGGCGTTGGACGCGGGCCGCTGGGCACAAAACCATCGCATGACCGAACCCTGGCGTTTCCTGATTCTGGGGCCGCAAAGCCACCGGACTGTCGCTGTCATCAACGGCAACGCGGTGCTGGAGAAAGCCCGGGCCGATGCGGAGACGCTGGCAAAGATGCGGTCCGACGCCGAGGCGAAAATACTCTCCAAGCCACGGATCGTGGCTATCACCTGCGCCCTCTGCGGCAATAAAAATGTGGAACAGGAAGATTACGCGGCTGTCTCCTGTGCGATTCAAAACATCCAACTGGCCGCCTGGGGGCTGGGGTTGGGCATGCAGTGGACAACCAGTGGCTTCACCACCCGCGCCGAAACCTACCAAAGTCTCGGCGTAAACCCAGCCAGCGACATGATCGCGGGGCTGCTCTATTTCGGCTATCCGGCCAGGGTCCCCCCGGTCAAACCCCGCAAACCGCTGGCAGAGGTGTCGCTCACGTTGCCATAACAGGTTTATCTACTCCAAACCACATCTCCACAAGGACACCCCTACCATGCCCATTTCCCAACAGCCCTTCGGCGTCACCGGCAGCGGACAGCCCGTGACGTTGTACACCCTTTCCAACGACAGCGGCACATCCGTAGAAATCATGAACTACGGCGGCATCATCCGCTCCATTCGCACACCAGACCGGGCAGGGAAAATGGCCGATATTGCCCTGGGTTTCGACACTTTGGAGCCTTATCTGGGCCGCCACCCCTTTTTTGGCGCGCTGGTGGGCCGCTTTGCCAATCGCATTGGCAAGGCCCGCTTCTCGCTGAACGGCGTGGACATTCAGTTGGCACAGAACAACGGCGTAAACCATCTCCACGGCGGCGTGGGTGGCTTTGACAAAAAAGTCTGGCAGTCGCAACCCTTCGAGACCGGTGCCAGTTGTGGTCTGCGTCTGGCCTACACCAGTTGGGATGGGGAGGAAAACTATCCCGGCACGTTGAATGTGCAAGTGATCTACACGCTGACGGGCAACGCCCTTGCCATCGATTACAGCGCCACCACCGACAAGGCAACGATTCTCAACCTGACCAATCACAACTATTTCAACCTGGCCGGTGGCGGTGATATTCTCAACCACGACATTCAGCTTTTTGCCGATTTCTTCACCCCCATCGACGACACCCTGATCACCACGGGCGAAATTCGTCCCGTGGACGGCTCACCACTGGACTTGCGCCAGCCCACCCCCATGGGCGCAGCCATCGATGCAGACGACCCGCAGATGGGTTTTGGTGGTGGCTACGACCACAACTTTGTGGTGCGAGGAACTCCGGGCGCGCTCAGGCCCGCTGCACGGGTGAGCGAGCCAACCACCGGGCGCGTTCTGGAAGTGGAGACGACACAGCCGGGGGTTCAATTCTACAGCGGCAACATGCTGCCCGATGTGCTGCCGGGCAAAGGCGGCCAGGTCTACACGAAGCGAACAGGCTTCTGCCTGGAAACCCAACACTACCCAGATTCGCCCAACAAGCCCCAATTTCCCTCGCCCATTCTACGCCCCGGCGAGCACTACCAGCAGACAACGATTTTTCGCTTTGACGTCGAGTAAGCAAACCTCACAACGGAGACTTCCATGAAACTCAACAATCTGATCGAACGGGGAGAGCCGGAAAAACTGGCAGGCAATTTTCAGTTCACCGAAGGCCCCATCTGGCAGGCAGATGGCTCGCTGATCTTCTCTGACATCCCGGCCAACCGCATGTACCGCTGGACGGCTGACGGGGGCGCGCAGGTCTGGCGGGAGCCGACGGGCAATTCCAACGGGCTGACCCTGGACAGGGAAGGGCGGCTGATCGCTTGTGAACACAGCGGGCGGCGGGTTTCCCGCACGGAAGCAGATGGAAGCGTGGTGGCCATCGCCTCCCATTTCAACGGTGGCAAGCTGAACAGCCCCAACGATGTAGTGGTCAAGTCGGACGGGGTTGTCTATTTCACCGACCCACCTTACGGCATTCAGCCGGAGGAACGGGAGCAGCCGGTCAACGGCGTCTACCGCATTCTGCCCGACGGTACGCTGGAACTGCTGGTAGGCGATTTTGATCGGCCCAACGGCCTGGCCTTTTCGCCGGATGAGTCGATCCTCTACATCGACGATTCGCCCCGCCGCCATGTGCGCGCTTTTGATGTACAGGCCGATGGCACGCTTGCCAACAGCCGCATCATCGCCGACATGGACCATCCCCAGCCCGGCTCGCCCGATGGCATGAAAATCGACGAGGAAGGCCATCTCTACGTCACCGGCGCGACCGGGGTCTGGGTCTTTGAGCCGAACGGGGAACTGCTGGGCGTTGTCGCCACACCAGAGCGTCCGGCCAATTGTGCCTGGGGCGATGACGACCGCAAGAGCCTCTACATTACCGCGCAGACGTCCCTTTACCGGGTGCGCACGAAGATAGCAGGGGCAAAACGCAAAGCGTAAGAACACAAACCGCCAATCATCTCTGCCTTGAGAAGCGTGAAACGTGAGAGCAATCGGAGCAACTCACGTTTCACGCTTCACGTTTCTGGTCGGAGAATCCTGGAGCTACAGTGGAAACGAGAAACGACGTACAGAGCAGCCGGGTGATCAACGCCACGCCCTTCTTCTATGGGTGGGTTGTGCTGGCTGCGGGCACGCTGGGCCTGTTGCTGATGGGGCCAAGCCAGGGCTTCACCGTGAGCCTCTTTCTGGACTTATGGGTGAAGGATTTGGGCATATCCCGCTCTACGGTGTCGCTGATCTATGGAGCAGCCAGCCTGGGCGCGGCCTTTCTGCTGCCTATGGCTGGTCGTCTGGTGGATCGTTTTGGCCCCCGGCGGGTGGTGGTGGTGATCAGTCTGGGGCTGGGGCTAGCCTGCCTGTGGATGGTCAATGTGCGGGGGCCGATGGCCTTGTTTGTCGGCTTATTAGGGGTTCGCTTCTTCGGCTTTGGCTCGTTGCAGATAGCCAGCAACAATGTGATCGCCCAGTGGTTTATCCGTCGGCGGGGATTCGCCATGGGCATCGCCGGACAGAGCCTATCCCTGGGCCTGCTGATTTACCCCTGGCTGGGCGAATCGATGATCAATGGTTGGGGGTGGCGGGGTGCGTGGGTTGGTTTTGCCGCGCTGACAGTGGGGGTGATGATCCCCTTGGGCTGGGCCTTTTTCCGGGATGCACCCGAGCGTTACGGCCTGACACCCGACGGCAACAGCGCAGAAGAAGCAGAGCGTCAGCGCGCTGGGGCACGGGAAGAGAACTGGACACTGGCCGAAGCCCGGCAGACGTCCGCTTTCTGGATATTCTTCGTTGCCATCTCGGTGATCACGATGACCATGGCTGGCGTGGTTTTACATCAAGTATCCCTGCTGGCCCAACGGGGATTCGAGCGGGCCACCGCCGTCCACGTCTTTCAGATGGTCGCCCTCTTTACCATGGGGGGCAATCTGCTTTTTGGCAAGCTGCTGGACTGGTATACCCCCCGGCGGTTGATGACAGCCGCGCTGGCCTGCCTTGTGCTGGCGTTGATCGTCGTGCAGTGGATGTCTCTCCCTTGGCACACAACCATCTTTGCGGGGCTGATGGGTATCTCCGGTGGCGCGTTCCGGGTGCTGGATGCCTCTCTTTGGCCCCACTATTATGGGCGGCAGCATCTCGGCACCATCCGCGGGCTGACGATGATGGGCACGATGGGCGGCACGGCTCTCGGCCCCTATCCACTAGGGCTTAGCTTCGACCATTGGGGGTCGTACACCCCGGCGTTGATTCTGTTTATGGGCCTGCTGGGGGCAATGGCGGTGATCCTGCTATTCGTCCGCCCGCCGAAGAAGGGGGAGATGAGGTAGGAGAAATGAGATTGGAGATTGTTGCCGCAATTGCGACTCTTGCTGAATTTCTAATCTCCACTCTCCAATCCTTTCCATTTACCAAACAACGTCGATTCCTGACGCATGGGCGAAAACGACATCCGATGCTGCGGGCAGGGGCCATGACGTGCAATCGCCGCCAGATGGCTGGCTGCACCGTAGCCTTTGTGGCTGGCAAAACCATAAAGCGGGTAAAGACTGTCCATCTCTACCAGCAGTCCGTCCCGATGGACTTTTGCCACTATGGAGGCAGCAGCAATCGAAACGATGCGCGCATCCCCTTTGACGAAACTTTCTTGATGAATATTGACAGTCGCCAGCCGCACCCAATCCAGCAACAGATAATCAGGACGCACGGGCAGAGAGTCGATGGCTCGCTCCATTGCCAGCCGGGTAGCCGGGGCAATGCCGATGGCATCGATCTCCCGGTTGCTGGCTTCTCCAACAGCCCATCCGGCCGCGGCGTGACGAATCCGTCTGGCCATTTCTTCACGCCGAGACGGTGAAAGCAGCTTGCTGTCGCGCACATCTGCCCAAATCCCGGTCAGTGTTGCTCCCATTGGCAGCACAACAGCGCCGGCCACCACTGGCCCAGCCAGCGCGCCGCGACCTGCTTCATCCAGCCCCGCAATTGCAGCACAGCCCGTCGCCCACAGTCGCTCTTCTTGCGCCAGATCGGGATAGGCTTCACCCCTCACCTTCGGCATAAATGATATTCCCCCCAGCATTTTCCATGGCGTAGACCCCGGCAAAGTTGCGGAAGGGCGGTTCGCCAGTGACCCGGCTGTGCTGCGCCGCGAAAAGCTCGCCAGCCAGGGTGTAGACCAGCGGGCTGAAGGCTTCGCGCACTTTTCCCACTACTGGCAACACCACGTCAGCTAAGCCCGCAATCTCCGTGTCTTGGCTGTCCACCACAGCAACCACCCGGCGACCGATCCGCTTCATCACTTTGACCAGTTCCACAGCGCGGCTGTAACCGGAACCGGGAGGTGCAATCACAAAAGTGGGCGTGTCGCTGTGCCTGCAGAAGTATTGCAGATGCGCCCATTCCTCGGTATCCTGCCCCCAAGCCGACGCGCCGCTGGCCTCGATGATCTTGGCCGCCGAGAAGAGCGCGCTGCCATAATTGGGCCCGTGACCGGTGAAGACGAATTCCGGCACCGAGGCGTATTCATCGGCCAATTGGGAAGCAACAGGCGCGGTAGCCTCGATGGTCGCGGCCATCACATCGTAGACACCCCGCAGTTCGGCGCGCAATTCATTGGCGACTGTTTGATGATAGCTATTGCGAATCTCGCCCAAACGGATAGCCAGCAGCAGCAGTGCGCTCAGATTGGCAGCGTAGCTGGTTGTGCCGGGCGCTTTGGGATTGGCGGGTATGTGCATCCGGGCGATGTGACCCTGGGCAGCCTTTGCCAGCGCACCGTCCGGATTACCTGTCAATCCCAGCACCAGCGCGCCCCGCTTGCGGGCCTGGGTAATGGCTTCGGCTGTGCGCGCCACCGACCCACTGACGCTGATACCCACCACCAGCGGGTCGTCGGGGAAGGGCGCGGGGATGTGGTCGGCGGCATAGCGGGCCATCTGCATAGCGGTCATCGGCTCGCAAGGCAGCCCAGCCAGGCTCTCGAAGGCCATCTCGGCGCACAGGGGCGCGTGATGGCTATCGCCGCAGCCACAGAGAAAGACCCGATGCAGCGAGAGTATCTGCTTGGGCGACAGCACGTCCCGAATCATGTGATCCATCTGTTCAAACAGTCCAGACAGGTTTTTCGGCTGGGCCACGATCTCGGCCAGCATATCTTCGTAGCGCAAATTTTCAGACATACAATCCTCCCTGCTCTTGTCAGTGTCAATCCAATGCACCGTCGTCGTTTGTCAGTCGTCGTTCACCAGTCGTCGTTCACCAGTCGTCCGAACCCAGCGTCAATCCAGCATCTCCACAAATAATTCTGCGCAACGCCGGGCATCAATCGCATAGGCCACATCTGCGTTGGGCGGCGCGGCATGACGGGCATCCCGGCTGGCAACCCGCCGATCCACCACGGTCATGCCACGGGTGTGGGTTCCAGTCAGTTCGATGTCCACCCGATGGGGATGGGTGGTAAGGGCGTCGGGTAGAATCGTCGCGGCGACAGTGCCGCCATCACCCAGCCCCGGCTCG
>JAHEML010000214.1 GCA_024643705.1 Caldilineaceae bacterium
ACGGGTATGAAGGGTTGACCAATGGTAGTGCTCGCACGGCGGTGAAGTCGGCTTTGTCGTAGGGGTGAGGGGCAAGAAAATCGGCAAAGATAGCGAGAAATAGGAAGAGACCGACGATTACAAGCCCTAAAACTGCCAGGCGGTTCTGAAAGAATCTGCGCATGGCATCCTGCCAAAGGGTGCGATGTTTGCGCAGGGTGACCGGAACAGCCGGGGTTGGATCAGACACTCTATTTTCCTTCGTTGGTGTTGTCACAGCCATTATTGGCCCTCCTGTGCGCCCAGACGAACCCGAGGGTCAAGGCGGGTGTACAGGATATCGGTAGCCAGGTAGACGACGCCCCAAAGCAGGGCAATAAGCAATACCGTCGCCATGACCATTGGATAATCTCGGTTGAATGTGCTGGTAACGAAGTATTTGCCCAGGCCGGGAATACGAAAGATCGATTCGACAAAGATGCTGCCGGTCATCAAATCGGGAATAATCGGCCCCATCACAGTCACCATTGGAATCATGGCGTTGCGTAACACGTGGCGCACCATAACGGTGCGTTCGCCCAATCCTTTGGCCCTAGCTGTACGCACAAAGTCCGAATTGAGGTAGTCGATCACACTGGATCGGGTGTAGCGGGCAATGACGGCCAGTGGAGCCAATGCGTAGGCAACCACAGGCATAATCCAGTCGGCGCAGAAGTAGCGATCGACCAAACAGCCAGTATCACCCCAGCCACCCAATGGGAGCCAACCCAGATAGACGCCAAAGAAGAGAATTGCCAGTGTGCCCAACACAAAGCTGGGCATAATAAAGCCAAGCATGGACATAAAGGTGACGACGGTATCGATCCAGGAATTTTGGTTATACGCGGCGATAATGCCCAAGGGAATGCCCAAGCCAAACGCCATCAATATCGTCATCAATCCAACTTGGGCAGTGATGCCCCAGGTATCGCGGATCAGTTCGGCAACTGTGGATGTGGGGCGCTGGTAGGGAATACCAAAGTCAAAACGGACAGCGTTGGACATGTACAGCGCATACTGTTTCCAAACGGGCTGATCCAATCCGTATTTTCGCATGATATTGGCTTTGGCCGCGGGTGGCAGGGGCTGTTTGTCTTCGTCGAAGGGGCCACCCGGCACGGCGTGCATCAGGCTAAAGGTGATCATTGAGACGGCGATGATGACAAAGAACAATGAGACCAGGCGTCCGAGAATATAGCGGGTCATCTGAGGATCAAGTCTCCCATGAATGTACATCTCAGCCCGGCTGGAAAGAGGGTCCAGCGGTAGGGCCGTTGGGAAGAGTGCGGTGGAATGCAATGGATGGCCGAAACCGGGGTTCCGGCCATCCAGTTTGTAAACGTACAGTTACATCTTAGCGCTTGGCGATATAGGTTGTGCCAATCACCCAGTCGTTGCCCCAGTGGGGAGCAGCGATACCGTTGGAATCCGGTACGCGGAAGCCATCACCCATGACGTAGGGTTGGTAGAGCGTGCCCTGCCAGCGGTGGTTGATGAAGATACCGCCCACATCGTCCACCAGAATCTTCTCGGCGTCGCGGAACATCTGATCACGCTTATCGGGATCGCCAACCAGCGGGGTGGCCTCGTTGATCAGTGTGTCGAACTCGTCGTTCTTCCACGAGTGTCGTCCACCAAACTTGAAGATACCCAGCATGTTGGTCGGGTCCAGATAGTCCATACCGTAGGAGACGGCGCCAAAGGTCAAGCCGGTGGGCTTGGCATTCATGGCATCGTTGTAGACCTTGTTGTCTTTGTTGGAGACTTCGATCTGGACATTCAGACACTCGGAGATCGAGGCGGCTGTGGCCTGGAATACAGCAGACATGGCAGCGCCTTCGTTGCGCAGCCAGAGTTCCAGAGGCGCAAAGCCCTCGCCACCGGGGAAGCCAGCATCCGTGAGGTATTGGTTCGCCAACTCGCAATCGTAGTTCTGATATTCGTGCAGATCACCCTTCACGTCCGACGAGGGGAAACCGGGCATGAGGAAGGAGTAGGCGGGCGAACCTTTGACTTCACCCATGACATTGGTCACGATGCTCTCGCGATCCACAGCGTGGGCAAAGGCTTTGCGCACGTTGAGATCGTTGAAGGGCGGGTTGAAGGTGTCGAAGAGCAGGTAGTCGGTGCGGAAGTCGCCAAAATGACGGAAGTAGTTCGCACTCAACACCGGATCAGCCATCACCAGGTCCAGATCGGCGGGTGTCAGGGATTCGTAACCAACAGAGCCGATTTCATCATTCTGGAAGGCGGCAAAGAAGGTGTCGGGAGCCATGTAGATGAACTCAAGCCGCTTGAGGAATGGCGGGTTGGGGCCTTTGTACATGGGGTTGGCATCCATGACAATCTTTTTGCCAGGTTCCAGCGTAATGAGGACAAAGCGACCAGAGGAAACAGAGGTAGCCGGATCGCTGTTGTAGTATGGGCCAACTTCTGCCAGGGCTTTGGCTTGCAGAGGCCAGGCAAAGTGCATCATGCCGGGCAGTGGTGGGAAGGGGCTGTAAGTGGTCACCTGCAATGTCAGGTCGTCCACAGCTACCACACCCAATTCCTCCAGGGGAACTTCGCCGGCAATGGCTTCATCCCAGTTCTTGATAACGCCGGAATAGAACCAGGAGAAGTCCCAGGCGTGTTCCGGATCGGCCGCATAGCGATAGGTCTGCACCCAATCGTTGGCGGTCACGGGTGTGCCATCCGACCATAACATGCCGGGGCGCAGGTTGAATGTCCAGGTCAGGCCATCATCCGAAGCGCTCCAGCTTTCGGCAGCCATAGGAATGACGTTGAAGTCCTTGTCCAGGTCGACCAATGCCAGAGAGAACGCGCTGTCGCCAGCACAGAAGCGCTGGTAGACAGCAACCATGAAGTCGAAAGTGGTTTGGTTGGCGGTGTTGGAGCAAGCGCCGTACAGAATCTGCTCGTCGTAAGGAGCAGCGTCTGCAGGCAGTTCTGTGCCATAGACTGTCATCATTGGGTTTTCTTCAGCAACCGGCTCTGCTGTCGGCTCGGCAGCCGGGGCTTCAGTTGCTTCGGGGGCTGCTGCTTCTTCTGCTTTCGGGGCTTCGGTTGCTGCGGGTGCGGCTTCTTGGGCTGGGGCGGCTGGGGTTGCTGGGGCACAGGCCGACAACAACATCGACAACACCAGAACCAAATACAACACGACTCGATACGACGAAACACGGTGGTGTTTCAAAGATACTTCCACTTTTCGCTCCTTTTTTGATACATCGATGTGAACCTATAGAGGAAACTACTCATCCTGGGGAAAATTGGCTGAGTGAACGAAGGTAGTGTACTGCATTGCTTGTCTGAACGCAAACCAGATTCATGGCATCCGGGACATTTCTACAGCCGCGTGAAAAAGTTCTTGGTGGCATATTGGGGAAGTTCGGCAGAAACCCGTGTGGTTGTCTGGTGAAACCGCAGTCAACGTCAGTTGAGCCTTTTGGAACACAACCGGTCTACCACACGAAAGCCGGTTGAGCTGACACAACCCACTTTCTCTATCCAACTACCTGCCCGTTCTCTCAATTCTTTTGTCCGGTTGTGCCCCACCTGCTATACTTACCGGATTATTGAAACCCGCACTAGGCATCACAACTAAAGGCGCGATCCATTGTTCCGACGATTATTTGGCAAGCAAGAAGATAAGACAAAAGACGAGCTTCTGCTCGAAGAGAGCTTGGAGAAGACCCGTGGTGGCGTTCTCGGACGCATAGGCTCCATTTTTCAGGCCAACGAGATCACCGATGACCTGTGGGACGAGCTTGAAGAGACGCTGATCATGGCGGATGTGGGCGTGGAAACTACCAGCGAGCTTGTCGAGAAAACCCGCGATCTTGTGGAACGGGAAGGCATCAAAGCGACCAAAGACGCCTACCTGATTCTCAAACGACAGATGGTCTCTCTGCTCAAAGCCGACGAACCACTCCAGATCGAGCAGCCCCGTATCCTGACCGTGGTGCTGGTTGTGGGGGTGAACGGTTCGGGCAAGACGACGACCATCGGCAAATTGGCCTATCGCTACCGGATGCGGGGCAAAAAAGTTGTGCTCGCCGCGGGCGACACCTTCCGGGCTGCAGCCATCGATCAGTTGCAGGTGTGGGGCAAGCGGGCCGGTGTCGAAGTGATCGCCCAAGCGCCCGGCTCCGACCCGGCGGCTGTGCTCTTTGACGCCATGCGCGCCAGCCAGGAGAGCCGCAAGGCCGAAATCCTCTTTGCCGACACCGCGGGGCGCCTGCAAAACAAGTTCAACCTGATGCAGGAATTGGAGAAGATGCGGCGGGTGGCAGCCAAGCAGGTCCACCGCGCCCCTCACGAGACCCTACTTGTCTTGGACGCGTCCACCGGTCAAAATGCCATCCTCCAGGCCAAAGGCTTCAAAGAGACAGCGGGCGTCACCGGCATTGTGCTCACCAAACTCGACAGCTCGGCCAAAGGCGGCGCTGTCCTCAGCATCAAGAAAGTGCTGGGGGTTCCCGTCCGTTTTATTGGCACTGGCGAAAAGATCGAAGACCTGGCCGAATTTGACCCAGTGGCGTTTGTTGAGGGATTGGTAGGAGAATAGAGAGTAGGAGATTGAGAGATTGGGCGATATGTCGATCACCCAATCTCCTAATCTCCCATACCCATACGGAGTGTGTGACGTGAGCGAACTGAACAACCGACTGAGCCAACTTTTAGAGCGTGTGGATGTGATCCGGGGGCGTCTTTGACCTGCCGGGCAAAATAGAATCCGTTGCTGTGCTGGAAAAAGAGAGCGTGGCCCCCGATTTCTGGGATGATCCCCAAACGGCTCAACGTAAAATGCAAGAATTGAACGCTCTGCAGGCCCAGGTGGGCGCATGGAATGATCTGCGCCGCCGCGCCGCCGACGCGCTGGAACTCTACGCCATGGCCGACGATGATCCGGAGCTTCTCACCGAGCTGGACGGAGAAGCCGAAAGCCTGACCGCCGAATTGGAGCAGCGGGAGTTTGATCTGGCCCTGGGCGGCAAGTATGACCGAGGCGGCGCCATCATCGGCATCCACGCGGGCGCGGGCGGAACCGAAGCCCAGGATTGGGCCGAAATGCTTCTGCGCATGTATCTGCGCTGGGCCGAAAAGAAGGGCTACAAGACCGAAATCACCGACATGACCCAGGGCGAAGAGGCCGGGATCAAAAGCGCCACCATCGAAGTCTACGGCGAATACGCCTACGGCTATCTGCGTTCCGAGAAAGGAACCCACCGGCTCGTGCGCATCAGCCCCTTCGATTCGGGTGCCCGCCGACACACCAGCTTTGCCAAACTGGAAGTGATGCCCATGATCGATGAAGACGTTGAGATCGAAATCAACCCCAGCGACATCCGCATCGACGTCTTTCTCAGCAGTGGCGCGGGCGGCCAGAATGTGCAAAAGAACGCCACCGCCGTCCGCCTCTACCACGAACCCAGCGGCATCGTCGTCACCTGCCAGAACGAACGCAGCCAGGGGCAAAACCGGGAACTCGCCATCAAAATCCTGCGGGGTAAACTCTACGAAATCGAGCAGGAGAAGATCGCCGAAGAGCGGGCGCGGGTGAAAGGGGAGAATGTTCACGCCGATTTTGGCACACAGATTCGCTCCTACGTGCTGCACCCCTATCAAATGGTCAAAGATCTGCGCACCGATGCCGAAACAGGCAATCCCGCAGCCGTGCTGGACGGCGACCTGGACATGTTCATCAACGCCTGGCTAAAGACACAGGTGGGTGAATAGTAGGGGTGCTGCTCTGCTGCGCCCACGAAGTAGGAGAAGACAATGAACGCGGAACTGATGCTGACCCCCGTACGCCAGCGGGTTTCGACAGACGGAGTGGCCGATGTAGCCGAGGCTGTGCGCGCCGGCATGGCTGGGGTGGCAGACCGAATCCAACCAGGAATGCGGGTCTGCGTCGCGGTAGGCAGCCGGGGCATCTCGTGCTACACCGCAGTTGTGGGCGCGGTGGTGGAAAGCTTGCGGGACCAGGGCGCGGAACCATTTCTTGTCCCCGCGATGGGCAGCCACGGCGCGGCCACCGCCGAAGGCCAGCGGGATGTGCTGCTGGGCTATGGCATGGGCCAGCTGGGTGTGCCGATTCTGAGCAGCCTGGAAACCGTGCAGATCGGCACCGCCCCCGATGGCATGCCCGTCTACTGGGATCGCAACGCAGCCGACGCCGACGCTGTCATCCCCATCAACCGGGTGAAGGCCCACACAGCCTTCCGAGCGCCTTGGGAGAGCGGCCTTTTCAAAATTTTGGCAATCGGCCTGGGCAAACCCCTGGGCGCAGATATGATCCACAGCCATGGCGTGGCCACGGCCATGCCCAAAGCCGCACGGGTTGCCATTTCCAACAAGCCGGTCGTTGCGGGGGTTGCCATTGTGGAGAACGGCCAGCACAACCCCGCCCGCATTGCCGTCATTCCCGGCGATGAGATCGAAAGCCACGAACCGCCCCTGCTCGAACTGGCAAAACAACTACAACCCAACCTGCCTTTCGATCCCCTTGACCTATTGATTGTGCAGCAGATGGGCAAAGACATCAGCGGCACAGGCATGGACACCAACGTGATCGGCATGTGGCGACGCAACGCCGGGCCACGGGAACCGGACTACCGCTGCATCGCCGTGCTGGAGCTGACCCCCGACAGCCACGGCAACGCTGCGGGCATCGGCATGGCCGATATTGTCCCCCAGCGGCTGGTGGAGCAGGTGGATTGGCAGGCCACATACACAAACTGCCTCACGGCCCGCAACTTCAGCGGAGCCAAACAGCCGG
>JAHEML010000215.1 GCA_024643705.1 Caldilineaceae bacterium
TGATAGCACCCGCGGTCGGCTCCCAATCGATGATCGACGACCTGAAATTTGTGGTAATGAAGCGCCCCCAACTCTCCCACCGGGATCAGGCGACGATTGATGGACAGTGGCAGCAACTCGCCTATCTCCACCGCCAGGACTACGACAGGGTCTGCCGGGAATTTGATGCCTTTCTCGCCCTGGTCGAGGAATCTGGGGCGGAGATCGGTTTCCTGCCCAGCCATCCCGCCACCGGGTTGGATTCGATCTACACCCATGATCCATTGGTTGTCAGCAACCTGGGCGCGATTCTGTGCACCATGGGCAAGGACGCCCGCCAGGGCGAACCCGACGCTTTTGCCGTCTATTTGCAAAGCGCAGGCATACCGATTGTGGGGCGCATCGAGCCGCCGGGAACGGTGGAAGGGGGCGATGTCTGCTGGCTGGACGAACGGACCGTGGCCGTGGGCCAGGGCTACAGGACCAACGCCGAGGGCATCCGTCAACTGACCGCGCTGCTGGGCAACGACGTGGACGAGGTGATCCCCGTGCCATTGCCCCACTGGACTGGCCCCGTGGATTGCCTGCATCTGCTCTCGTTCATCAGCCCGGTGGATCGCAAGACAGCGGTTGTCTATTCCCGGATGATGCCTGTGCCTTTTCGTCAATTGTTGGTAGCGCGGGGCTGGCGGCTGATCGAAGTGCCTGATGAGGAGTACGACTCTTTTGCCTGCAATGTGCTGGCACTATCGCCGGGGGATTGTGTGATGATTGAGGGAAGTCCCGTCACCCAGGGGCGGTTGGAGGATGCGGGTGTTCGTGTGCGCACATTTCCCGGCCAGCATCTCTGCATCGCCGGTGGAGGCGGGCCAACCTGTTTGACACGACCGATTTTCAGGGAAACCACTGGGTAAAATTTTCATACCACCAAAAAGGAAGAGTGCCCATGACCATATCGACAGCAAGTAACCAATCTCAGGCCGAGCAAATACGCGCGCTCCGCCGTCGCAAGGAGCGGCGCTTTAGCCTTGGCGTCAACCTTTCGTATGCCGTGCTGCTGGGCCTGCTCGCCTATGCCTTCAGCGGCATCAAGTTCACACTCTTTGGCCTGCAATTCTCCACAATTCAGCTAGACACAGCCTTTATCGCCGAGAATTGGTATTTCATCTTCAACGGCGTCTGGTTGACGATTCTGCTCTCTGTACTCTCGATTGCCCTGGCGACCGTGCTTTCGTTGCTGGGTGCGTTGGGACGTCTCTCCAAATATCCCCCGGCCTACGCCTTGGCAACCTTCTATATTTCGCTCATCCGGGGCACGCCATTGCTCCTGCAGATCATCTTCTTCTTCCTGGCTTTGCCCCAATTGGGCATTCGGTTGACGGGCCTGTGGGCCGGGGTACTGGCACTGGGGCTGAACTATGGGGCATACAACACCGAGATTATGCGGGCTGGCATTCAGGCAGTAGATTTGGGCCAGCGGGAAGCGGCCCTGGCGATTGGAATGACCCAGGGCAAAATCATGCGGCGGATTGTGCTGCCGCAAGCGCTTCGGTTGGTCATCCCGCCCATCGGCAACCAGTTTATTGCCATGCTCAAAGACACATCGCTCATCTCTGTGACGGGCTTTGTCTGGGAGCTGCTCTGGCGATCCCAGAAAGTAGGCCGGGCCAACTTCCGCAGCCTGGAAGCCCTGCTCATCGCCGCGGTCTTCTATTGGATCATCACAATCATGTTCTCCATCGTACAGGCCAACTTAGAAGAACGACTCGCCCGGGGGGTGCGCACCACATGACAGCCATTGTCGAAGTCAACGGATTGAACAAATACTTCGATGCCCTCCATGTGCTGAAGGACATCTCCTTCGAAGTGGCACCGGCAGAAGTGATCTGCATCATCGGCCCCAGTGGATCGGGCAAAAGTACCTTGCTGCGCTGCCTGAATTTCCTGGAACAGCCAGACATCGGCACGATTACTGTCAACGGCAAGACTGTCAAGGCCGACGACACGGGTCGGGAGCGCAAACAGAAGATTCATGATCTGCGCCTGGAAACCGGAATGGTCTTCCAATCCTTCAACCTCTTTCCCCACATGACAGCCCTGGGCAACGTGATCGAAGGCCCAGTGACCGTGAAGGGTATGTCGGTGAAGGAAGCCACCGAGATCGGCACCCATTTCCTCACAAAAGTGGGGCTGGGCCACAAGCAGGACAGCTACCCGTCGCGGCTTTCCGGCGGCCAGCAACAGCGGGTGGCGATTGCCCGTGCCCTGGCTATGCAGCCCAAAGTGATGCTCTTTGACGAGCCTACCTCTGCATTGGACCCAGAACTGATCGGGGAGGTGCTGGGTGTGATGCAGCAGTTGGTCGAAGAAGGCATGACCATGCTCACCGTCACCCACGAAATGGGCTTTGCCCGCCGCTTTGCCCATCGCATCCTCTTTATGAACGAAGGACGCATCATCGAAAACGGGCCACCCGACCAGGTGTTTGACAACCCGTCCGACGAACGGACAAAAATCTTCCTCAGCGCCATCAGCCGCCTTGGGGAATAGAACGTTGGAACGTTGGAGCGTTGGAGCATTTGAACGATTGAGCGCTCCAACGCTCTCCCACTCCAACGCTCTACCCCTCCTCCATCACCCCGTCTGCAACCATGGCCAGCATGGGATGATCCGTGATCTCCATGGGCAGATCCACCCGACCCCGGCGACGGCTGGACTCGTAACTGGCGAAAATGACCTCGGTGGCTTGCAAGGCCCGACGACCCGCCAGCTCTGGCTCGCGCCCGCTTTTGAGCGCATCGATCAGGTCGAGCACACCCCGTTTTACATTTTGGTCACCGTGGATGCCCTCGCCACCTGTGTCGATCGCAGTCCATTCGCTCTGGCCTTTGCCCCACATGCGCAAAGGCACTTCCTGGCTCAAGCCCACTTCGATCATTCCTTCGCTGCCCAGCAGCCGGTTGACCATCCGGTTGCCCGCGCCCTTGCCGGTGATGAGCATCCCCTGCACACCGTTGGCAAATTGGATGTGGCTGAGACCATGCCCCTCGATGAGCGCACCAAAGACCCGGTGGCTGCCCCGGATGTCGAACTGCCCAATCACCCATTCGGCGGGGGTTTCGTCGTTGTAGAAAAATAGCATATCAAACCAATGGGTTCCCCAATCATAAAGGTTGGGGCAGTAGCTCTGCATCTGCTCCAATGTGCCGATGGCCCCCGCTTGCAACAGACGCCGGGCTTCCTGAAAGGGTGTGCCAAAACGGCGTTGGTGATTGAAGGTGAGCTGTACCCCATTTTCGTTGCACACCCGCACCATCTCCGCACATTCACCATAGGCAACGCCCATGGGTTTCTCGCAATGGATCGCCTTGACCCCGGCCCTTGCGCAGTCCAGCACCATGGGCGCATGGAGATGGGGCCAAGTGCTGATGCTCACAATGTCCAGGTTGGATTCCGCCAGCATGGTATGATAATCGCTGTAAATCTCATCCCCGCCGTTGCGCTCCTGAAAGGCCAGCGCGTTCTCTGCAACGATGTCGGCCAAGGCTACAATTTTGGCATCCGGCGACGCATTATAGCCATCGGCGTGGGCGTTGGACATGCCAAAGCCCGATGCGCCCTCGCTTTTCCACGGGCGGCCACAACCAATAAATCCGACGCGATAAGGTGTCACGATAGGTTTCTCCTTGATGTTGATTTTCGAATATGATAAACTTGAAAGATGAAGCATGTACAGCGACTTAACACAGATTGTCCAAGGAGGTTTGAATGAAATTAACGGTAACATTGGACCGGGATGAGGACGGTATCTGGATTGCCGAATGTCCATCAATTCCTGGCTGTGTGAGTCAGGGTTCAACCCGAGAAGAAGCGCTGGAAAACGTCAAAGAAGCAATTCAACTCTGTTTAGATGTCCGTGCAGAACAAGGATTCCCATTGACAATCGAGACACAGCAGGTAGAGGTGTATGCCTGATGCCTGCGCTTCCTCAAATCAGTGGGTGAGACACGGTACGAGCATTTGAGTCCTTAGGCTGGCGTGTGGTTAGGCAAAGAGGCAGTCACATCATTCTCATCAAAGATGGGAGTCTTGTGACTCTTTCTGTGCCCGACCACAAAGAAATTGCCAAAGGGACGTTGCGCAGCCTTATACGTTCTGCAGGACTTACCGTTCCAGAATTTTTGGAAGCACTGAAATAGTAACTACGAGTCTTGCCCAGATCTTTCTACAACCCCAAACTACGCAAATAATCCCGACTCACCTGCGCGCTTGCCAATGGCGACGCTAGTTGAGTCACATCTGTCTCCACGATAATCCATCCGCCAAAGTTGGCATCAGCCAGTAGCTGAAAAACTGCGGGGAAATCAATGATCCCGTGGCCGACTTCCGCCCAAATGCCGTGATCGGAAAAGGTACGGTAGTCCCATTCGTTTGCCACGCCCTCCTGGCGCACAGCTTCGTTGATATCCTTGACATGGGCGGTTTTGATGCGGCTGGCATAGCGACGGAAAAAGTCCAATACATCTGCGCCAGCCCAGGCCAAATGGCCCGTGTCCGGCCCTAAGAAGACTACATTTGGATCGGTAGCAGCCAGAAGCCGATCCATCTCCTCGCCGGTTTCGATAACACTGCCCACGTGGTTGTGAAAACAGCTTGCCACGCCCTCGCCCAATGTAATTTCGCCCACTCGATTAAGAGTGGCGGCAAACTGGGCAAAATCCGCATCGCTCAGCCCATCGGCGGCAGTCACATGGCCGGAAGCAGCGGCCCTGGTGCGGCCCGACGCCATCACATCTCTATCGAAACCACCTGTCGCCACATACATCTCTGTCAAGCCCTGGGCCGCGCTGGCCGCAGCAAACGTGCGCGCCTGCTCCAAAATGTCGTTCTCCTGCTCGGCTTTCCAAAAATCCGCAGCAAAATAGCCGGGCGCGGGCAGCAGGTTATAGCTTGACCAGAAGGCGAGGGTCTCGGCGGGGGTGCTATCTCGTCTGGGGCCAGCCGGCGCGCCCGCATAGCCCGCCGCGGCAATATCGGCCAACGCGGCTCTCTCGTCCAGACCACGCCAGGTGATCTGTCCGCAGCCAATGGGTACATTTTTCAGCATCAAATTTCTCCGTTGTGGGGTGGATAGTGAAAGATAGACAACAAAAAAGAGACACGATAGAATCGTGTCTCGGAAATCACTGCTTTAGCTTGATTGACCTTGCATCACCTGGGAAAATCGCTTCAGAGCGGCCAGATGATCGTCCACGCTGTCCAGCCCGCAATTCATCGTATTGAGGCTGCTGTGACTGACACCCAGCCCCGACAACCGTTTCAATATTTCCGGCCACTTGTTTTCTGGGTCCCGGCGCAAGCTGACCCGGAAATCCACGCCGAAGTTTGCCGGGTCTCGCCCTGCTTCGCCGATGTAGCCGCGCAGGGTGGAAAGTTCACCGGCTAGCTGATCGATATTGCCCGTGTCTGCCATCCAACCATCGCCCAGGCAAGCCATGCGGCGCAGGGTTGCGTCCGAGCCGCCGCCAAACCAGATGGGGATAGGCTGCTGGACGGGCAGGGGATGAATGCCAGCGTCCGGGATGGTGTGGTACTTGCCCTTGAAGGTGACCAGTCGTTGCGTCCACAGAGCACGCATAACCTCTACCTGTTCGGCCTGACGACGGCCTCGGTTGCGAAAATCCTCGTTGAGCGCGGTGTACTCCACTTCGTTCCAGCCCACACCAATGCCCAGGGTCAGCCGCCCGCCGGAGAGAACATCCACCGCCGCGGCTTGCTTGGCCAGCAGAACAGTTTGGCGTTGGGGCGAAATGACAATCCCAGTCATAAAGCGGATGCGCTCGGTCAGCCCAGCCAGATAGCCGAAGAGGACGAAAGGCTCGTGAAACATGGAGTTGTAGTCGTAGGGACGGTTGGTCCAGCCGCCGGGACGGTTTGGGTTGGCTCCAAGCACATGGTCGAAGGTCAGTAGGTAATCGAAACCCAGCCCTTCGACAGTCTGGGCAAAGTCGCGAATGACGATAGGATCATCGCCGATCTCTGTTTGGGGGAAGACGACGCCAAATTTCATCGTGGATTCCTTGGGTTTGAGGTGCGACCATATTGGTCCATCACCATATGTTTGATGTTACGCCAATTGAGGCATTCGCGCCAACATGGGGGCCAGGAAGTTACCTGTATAGCTCTTCTCGATCAGGGCCACCTGCTCTGGCGTGCCCTCGGCGATCACCAGCCCACCTTTCACGCCCCCTTCTGGCCCCATATCGATCAGCCAGTCGCAGTTCTTGATCACGTCCAGATTGTGTTCGATCACCAGCACAGTGTTGCCCCGATCAACCAACGCATGGAGAACGTCCAATAGTTTGCGCACATCCTCGAAATGTAGGCCCGTGGTTGGTTCGTCCAAAATGTAGAATGTGTTGCCCGTATCCCGCCGGCTTAGCTCCTTGCTCAACTTGATACGTTGGGCCTCGCCGCCAGAGAGGGTTGTGGCTGGCTGGCCCAAGCGAACATAGCCCAGGCCCACCGCGTCCAGAGTCTCCAGTTTGTTGCGAATACGGGGGATATTCTTGAAGAAGTCCAGAGCTTCTTCCACAGACATATCCAAGACCTGGGAGATCGACTTGCCGCTGAACTTGATTTCCAGTGTCTCGCGGTTGTAACGACGCCCTTTGCACTCTTCGCAGGGCACATAGACATCGGGCAGAAACTGCATTTCGATGCGAATGATGCCATCGCCTTTGCACGCTTCGCAGCGCCCGCCTTTGACGTTGAAGCTGAAGCGGCCCGCCTTGTAC
>JAHEML010000216.1 GCA_024643705.1 Caldilineaceae bacterium
AAGGCGGCGTTGGCGTCGGCGCGATACATCTCGCGCAGAACTTCCAGAGAAGGCGCGGGGCCAACCGAGCAGTTGATGCCCACCAGATGCGCGCCCGCTGCGATCAGCCGCTGGACTGCCTCGCCGGGTTCAACGCCCGATCCGGTGCGCCCGTCCTGGTTGTAGGTCATCGAAGCCACAATCGGCAGATCGCAGATGGCTTTGGCAGCTCGGACAGCGATTTCCAACTCGGCTATCTCGCTGAATGTTTCAAAAAGGAGCAAATCAGCGCCAGCTTCCCACAGGACAGCTATTTGCTCTTGAAAGGCGAATTCTGCCTCTTCGATGGTGACAGGGCCGTAGGGGGCCAGCCGTTTGCCCAACGGGCCGATATCCCCAGCAATAAAGATGCTCCGCCCCACCACTTCCCGGACATCCCGCACCAATCTGACAGAGCGGAAGTTGAGTTCTCGCACTTTGTCTTGCAGACCCACATCCGCCAGCCGTACCCGATTGGCCCCAAAGGTGTGGGTTTTGATCACGTCTGCGCCCGCGGTGGCAAAGGCTTGGTGGATTTCGGTGATCCAGCTGGGGCGGCTTATCGAGAGATATTCGAGACACTGCTCGTCACTGGCTCCCATGGAAAAGAGCATTGTGCCCATGGCGCCGTCGCAGAGCAGGGGTTGTTCGGATAGTTTTTGGAGGAAAGGGTGCATGGGAATCTCGTGTTGCGTATTTTGTATTGCGTATTCTTTTGCAACACGAAATACGCAGTACACAGGCGGATATTTATGAACGAAACAGTAGCATTCCATTTATAGCACGAACCACTCCTTTGGGGTAGAATGCAAAGCTGTGTTTGTGACACTCTACCTCTTTTCTTGGCGAAATCATATGGAACCGGACCGCACGTCTCCCTCTTTGCACACGCAAGTCAACAGCGCCTTTGCCAATGCCTATGGCGACACAGCAAAGACGGCTCTGGCCGTTATCGGTCAGGATATGGCTGTCGAGTCTGTACGCGTGCCCGAACAGCCCAATCTCTTCGCATTGGAAGTGCGCGGACGCCTGCTGCGTCCCAGTGCCGATGTTTTTTCCCGCTGGTTGGCCGAGTTCAGCAAGCGGGGCCTCACCCCGTTTTTGCGGCGGGATGAAGGCACACAGTCCCTGAACGGAGAGTCTGGCGTCGTGTTGCAGGTGATGTCCGCCGCCTTTACCCCCACCCCTTCCAACCCGTGGATCAACCTGGCGCTCTTTGTGGTCACACTGGTCAGCACGCTCTTTGTGGGCGCGATCTATGGGGCCGATGTGGAGATGGACCCCAACACCGGCTTTCTGGCGCTGATGTGGCATGTCTTTACAACGCCCGCCCTGCTGGTGAAAGGGCTGCCCTTTGCTCTCACGCTTTTGAGCATCCTGACGGCCCATGAGTTCGGCCACTATTTTGCCGCCCGCTACCACAATGTGGCAGTCACCCTGCCCTATTTTATCCCTATGCCCTTTGGCTTTGGCACAATGGGCGCATTCATCCGCCTGAAAGAGCCAGTGCCGGATCGGCGCAAACTTTTCGACATCGGCGTGGCTGGGCCGCTGGCAGGGCTGGTGTTGGCCGTACCCCTGCTTTTTTATGGGCTGAGCACAAGTACTGTCAGGATTCCCGAATCCACGGCTGGGCTTATGCTGGAAGGCAACAACCTTCTCTACTACTTTGCCAAACTGTGGACCTTTGGGCAAGCTCTGCCCAATCCGGTCACGGGCATGGATGTGATGATGAACGACATCACCTTTGCTGCCTGGATCGGCCTGCTGGTGACGGCGCTGAATCTGCTGCCCCTTGGCCAGTTGGATGGCGGGCACACGGTCTTTGCCCTCTTTGGCAAAGGGGCACGCGTGATCAACTGGACGGCGTTGGGCGGGATGCTGCTACTGGGTATCGCCGGGCTGGGTGAGGTTCAGGCGCGGATTCCGGGGCTGGAGAATGTGGGCTGGGCAGGCTGGTTTGTCTGGCTGGTGCTGATCAATCTGCTGGGTGGCCCTTTCCATCCACCCGCGCTGGACGATGTGACCGAGCTGGACACCCGTCGCCGCTGGTTGGGCTATGCAATGATCGCCATTTTTGTGCTGATCTTCATCCCTGTGCCCCTGCGCGAGCTGTGATAGAATTACGGAAAGAGGAAGAGTAGCTAGCAGTACACTCTCGATTTTGATGACGCCTAGCAGTATGCTGTGGCAGAAAAACACAACCTGGCAATCGTTTCCTACGACACTGACTTCAACCGTACGCCATGCCGCCCCGTGACGCCAGGCATGGTTTTGCGCAATGTTGCCCAGCATACCCAATCAGAGCAGGAAAATGACAAGAAGTGAGCTTATGAACGAAATTCCCTCCATGCAAGAAGTGATCCGCCGCCTCCACGAATATTGGGCGGCCCGTGGCTGCACAATCTGGCAACCCCATAGCGAAAAAGTGGGCGCGGGCACAATGAACCCGGCCACTGTTCTGCGCGTCCTCGGCCCAGAGCCGTGGAGTGTGGCCTATGTGGAACCCTCCTTCCGGGCCGACGACGGACGCTACGGCGAGAACCCCAACCGGATGCAGATGCACACCCAATATCAGGTGATTCTCAAACCCGATCCCGGCAACCCCCAGGAACTCTACCTGGGTAGCCTGGAAGCCATCGGCCTGGATCGCACCCGCCACGACATCCGCTTTGTGGAAGACAACTGGGAATCGCCGACGCTGGGCGCGTGGGGGCTGGGCTGGGAAGTCTGGCTGGACGGCCAGGAGATCACCCAATTCACCTACTTCCAACAGGCGGGCAGCCTGCCCCTGGACCCGGTAAGCGTTGAGATCACCTATGGGCTGGAACGCATTGTGATGTACCTGCAACACAAAAGCGAAGTGTGGGCCATCGACTACGACGGAACCCACACCTACGGCGAAATTTACAAACAGCAGGAGATCGAACACTGCGTCTATAACTTCGAGCTGGCCGATGTGGAGCGCCAAAAGATGCTCTACGACATCTACAAGGCCGAAGCCGAAGCCTGCATCGCACGCGGTTTGGTAGCCCCTGCCCACGATATGGTGTTGCGCCAGAGCCAGACTTTCAATATCCTGGATGCACGGGGCGCGATCGGCGTGACCGAGCGGGCCAAATTCTTCGCGGATATGCGCGGCCAGGCCAAACGCATCTCCGAACTGTATGTGGAGGGCCGGCAGCGGGACGAATACCCCTGGCTTACTGATGAGATTCAGAGGTTGGAGACTGGAGATTCGATCACCGATCCCAATCCCCAATCTCCAGCCCCCAATCGCCAATCGCCAATCTCCGCGCCCCAATCCCTCCTCCTGGAAATCGGCTCGGAAGAACTGCCGCCTAAAGATGTCACCGACGGCATTGCCCAGATTCAGGTGAAGTTGGGCGAACTGCTGGCTGGGGCCAATCTGGACTATGGCAAGCTGACCGTCACCGGGACAACCCGGCGACTGGTCGCCCATGTGACCGGGCTTTCCCATCAGCAGAAAGATGAAACGGTCGAAAAGAAAGGGCCACCCGCGGATCGCGCCTTCGACAGCCTGGGCCAGCCAACAAAGGCTGCGACCGGTTTTGCCCGAGGCCAGGGTGTAGACGTGGCTGATCTGGAAGTGCGGGACAACTACGTTTGGGCTGTGCAGCATGTGGCGGGCAAAGCCACCGTGGATGTCCTCCCGCAATTGCTGACTGACCTGCTGGATGGAATGCGCTGGGGCAAAACCATGCGCTGGAACGCCTCCAACGCGGCCTGGCCCCGCCCCCTACGCTGGATTGTCGCGCTCTACGGCGACAGGGCTGTACCTGTGGCCTGGGGTGGCGTGAACAGCGGGCGGGTGAGCCGTGGCCCCCGTTTTGCCGATGCCGGGGCCGATCTGCCCGCGGGTGACTTTACAACCTTCGAGATCGCCAATGCCGACAGCTATTTCGATGCCATTGCCGCCCAGGGGGTTGTGTTGGATCGAGAAGAGCGCCGCCAGCGCATCGCTGCTCTGGTGGCCGAGACCGCGGCCCAGGCTGGTGGCAGCAGACCCGGCGATCCCGACCTGCTGGACGAAGTGACCGATTTGGTCGAATCCCCCACACCCGTTCTCGGCAGCTTCGAGGCCAAATATCTCGACCTGCCCACATCAGTTCTCATCGGCGTGATGAAAAAACACCAACGCTATTTCCCCGTGGAGAAAGTGGCAGGTGACGATTCCGCGCAACCCGCAACTCGCAATTCGCAACTCCTGCCCCATTTTGTCACCATTGCCAACAGCAACGCCCTGGCCCACCCGGATGTTGTGCGCGCGGGCAACGAAGGGGTCATCCGGGCGCGCTATGCCGATGCTGCCTTCTTCTTCCGCAACGACACCGCCCGCAGCCTGGAAAGCTTTACGCCCCGGCTGGATACCCTCACTTTTCATGCCAAGTTGGGCTCCATGTTGGACAAGGTTCACCGGCTGGAGAAGCTGGCCCCGGAGATCGCCGCAATGCTGGGCGGTAGCGCCGACGAATTGGCAACCGTTGGCCGGGCCGCAGCCCTCAGCAAATCCGATCTGGTCACGTCGATGGTGGTGGAGATGACCAGCTTGCAGGGGATCATCGGTGAAATCTACGCCCAGCGCAGCGGGGAAAGCCCCGCCGCGGCCCAGGCAATCCGGGAGCATTATCTGCCCCGCTTTTCCGGCGATAGCACACCCGACACCCTTCCGGGTCTGGCCCTCAGCCTGGCCGACAAGCTGGACAGTTTGGCCGGTCTCTTTGCCGTGGGTGTCTCGCCCAGTGGCAGCGCTGATCCATTTGGCCTGCGCCGGGCGGCGCTGGGGATCGTCAACAATCTCATCAGCGGGCGGGTTGATTTCTCGGTCGATGCCGCGCTGGCCCTGGCTGCCAGCCATTTGCAGGTGGAAACATCGACCCAGAGCCTAGCCGATGCGGGCGAATTTGTCACCCGGCGTTTGCAGGGTGTGCTGCTGGAAATGGGCTATGCCTTTGATGTGGTGGAAGCTGTGCTGGCTGTGCGCGGGGACAACCCCGCGGCCGCCGAGCGGGCCTGTGCGGCGCTTTCCGCGATGGTGGCTGGGGCAGGCTGGGGCGAAACTTTCACCGCCTATGCCCGCTGTGCGCGGATTGTGCGTAGTCTGGACACGACCCTGGTGCTGGTCCCCGCGGCCTACGAAACCGACGCAGAACGTGGCCTCCACGCCGCATGGGAAGAGGCCAAGGCTGCAATCGACGGTGCTGATGAGCCAGCTAGCAAGCTGGCCTCTGCCCTGGACAATCTGACTGGGCCTATTAACACTTTCTTCGATGCTGTACTGATCAACGCAGAAGACGAGACTGTCCGTCAGGCTCGGCAAGCCCTGGTGCAACACATTGCTGGTCTGCCATCGTCGGTGGCCGACCTCAGCCGTTTGCAGGGATTTTAATTCGGGGTTGCATTTGCATCCCATTGTGCGACAGCAGGATGTTGCCGCTTGAATTGAATTGCTTCCTCCCACCCGCCGTGTGCCACACACGGCGGGTTTGTCTTTGTTTGGCTGTGATCTCCTACACTTGCCCCCTGTATCGTCGGCCACCGCTGGTCATAGATTCATTATGTAATATTGCCAGTACACCTGTGCCGCTCAGGCACCGTCTACCCAGGCGATGTCCCAACCCCTGTCATGTGGGTACACAGCCCGGCCCACCTTTCCCCAACCGGACAAACAAACAAGAACGGAGGCTGCGATCATGTTCTGACAAAATGGTGTATACCCTACGATTTCCCCCGCAAGTAGGCGATGCAAAAAATGGAGTGAAATGGAGACCCCGATGAATCCGAAAAATCGTACGGAACTTCGAATAAAACCGCAGTACACCTTTGAAAAAACCAGAATCGCTTTGGGGCTAGTAGCCCTGCTGCTGGCGTTGCTCTTCTCTGGGAACAGTGTCTTGGCCCAGCAGGAAGACCCACCGCCACCCACCGCCGATTTGGGAGACGCGCCCGACAGCACCAACCATCACGGTATAGACAACATGGCCTACCCTGGTGTGCCCGGCAAATTCCCCACCGTCTTTGCCGATACGCCTGTGGGCGAAGGCCCTGGTCCGATCCATTTGCGGCCACGGATCGTTTGGCTGGGCGATAGGGTGAGCCTGGAGAACGAGGCCGACAAAGGGCCTGATCAAGAGATGGATGCGGGCGGCAACCCCATCAACAACATCCTTGCCAAAGGCGCCGACAACGCCAACAACGATCGGGCCGATGACGGATGGCTGAATCAGGATGCCCCCTTGCCCAACTGCCAGGAGGCTCTTTTGCGCGTACGTGTGCGCAAAGACAGTTCTGTCAAAACCGGCCGCGTCTTTCTGAATGTTTGGATCGACGGCAACCGGGATGGCGATTGGGCGGATGTGGGCAAGTGTGACCCGGATGGCCGCTCCACCGAGTGGATCGTACGGGATACCGTTGTGGATACCAGCACTTTCGTAGGCGATTTTGCAGACATTGATGTCAAAACCATGCTCGTCTACAACGAAAAGCCCGATGCCCCGGCCTGGATGCGCTTCTCCTTGAGCAACCAGCCAGCCGTGCGTCCCCCTGCCGACGTGCAGCAGCCCGATGTCAATCTGGTGGCCGATGGGCGAGGCCCGGACAAAGGCTTCGAATTGGGCGAAACCGAAGATTATCTGCGTTTGCCCGGTCAACCTGACCAGGCCAAACCCGACTTTGGTGATGCCCCCGACAGCAGCAAC
>JAHEML010000217.1 GCA_024643705.1 Caldilineaceae bacterium
TGGCTGTATTGCCCATGGGCAGCGGCAATGATTTCTCCGACATGGTGGGTATGCCCAGGGAGATGGCAACGACGATCAAGCTGATCCAAGAAGGGCGCACCCGGCAGATCGATCTCTGCCTGGCGACAATCCACGAAGAAGGCCGGGAGATCACCCGCTATTTCGACAACAACATGGGCGCTGGCTTCGAAGCACAGGTAACGGTAGAAAGCCGCAAGATCACCCGCCTGCGCGGCTTTGCCATCTATTTGTGGGCCGTCATCCGTGCCTTGCGCGCCTACGATCAACCCCACTTTGCAGTGGCCTGGACCGACGAAACAGACAACATTCATCAGGTTGATCAGCGTTCGTTACTGGTGACACTGGGCAATAGTCGCCGAACCGGGGGCGGATTTTACATGACACCCGATGCATTGATGGACGATGGCCTGCTGGACATGGGCATTGCCAGTTCTCTGACCACGCCAAAAATCTTAGCCCTGCTGCCCCGGGTGATGGCTGGAACTCATCGCAACCACCCAGCCATGCGTTTCGTGCGCTGCACATCCGTCTGTGTCGCCACCAAAGAGCCTGTACCCGTCCACACCGATGGCGAGATTGTCAGCACCAAGGCCAAGGCCATATCGGTCCAGGTGCAGCCAGGACGCCTCACCGTCATCGTCTGAAAATATCTCGATTTAGCTGTAGATACATGCCCAATTGATCATAATTGTTTTCCCAATGAGCCATTTCTCTGGTATACTTTTCGTAATCCTTAGATGAACAAAGTAGGGGGCGAATGGGCAAGTTGAATCTGGTCAACCAAAGGGCGCAAGCTCATGTTCCGGGGATCGCCTGGGTGTATGCCACAAATCGGCGGCAACCCAGACGATCCCCGGAACTGTCTGTTGCACGTGAGACCGTGACTTACAGATTGCCCCTACCCCCTGTCTCCGCCCGGCAGGAAGCGGCTCGATGAGTGACACCAACAAGGGCCAGAGCGCAGCGGCAGCCAGCATTTCGATTATTGATGTGCGCATGTGGTTTGACGAGTCGCCCTGGCGCGTAGCAGCCGGTTGGACTGTGCTGGCCGCGGTATTGGCTTCGGGCTTTTCACTGGATGCTCTGGCAACCCAGACCACCACAATTGTGCTGATCTTTTTGTTGGCCGATCCGCTCTGGGGTAGCATTTGGGGGCTTATGTCCACGCCCAACAGCTTGCCCTTCGTCCAGCAATCTCTGCGGCATCGGCGTGTATGGTTGCCCTACCTGCGTTCTGGCTCGCCCGCCGCTCGGCTTTTGGGGATGGACGGGCCGAGTATTTTGGCCCTTGTCTACCGGGTGGCCCTACCAGCGATTCTTCTTGCATTAATCGTCGCGTGGCAATTGCACGAGACCGCCCTTTGGTTGACACTGGTTGTAGTTGCCATCAGCACAGCCGGTTGGCTCCATCAGCAAGCCGACTCCATCCCAATCAGCGTGCTGCATGCCCTGGTGGCGGTGGCCTTGCCCTGGTTTCTGGTCGTGCTGGTTTTCGCCGAAACATCCAATCAGGGTGTCCAACTCCTGCTCGCCGGCCTGTGGACTCTCCATGAATGGGGCGCACAGGCGCAACAGGATGAAAAGCACAAAGCAGTTGGATTGGCTGGGTTGGCTGCTTCTCAAATCGGCATGGCCGTCTTGTTAATCGTTCTGCAACTGCCGCTCTGGCTGATCTTTTTGGCCCTCTTTTTCTTGCCCACTTGGTTGGCTTTGTACCAGAAGCAGCCCCTGGATCGGGTACGCTTTTGGTGGATAGCGGCCATGGTGACCAGCGGGCTGGCGCTTGGGCAAATTGTGTAGCTGGCGGCACGACAAACGTGGGCCAACTGAAACGCCAAACGAGATAAAATCGAGATATCGATGACAAAAGCGACCCTGCACCCGAACCCGGCGGACGAAACCCCTGCAGTCACAATCAGGCAAGTGCGCGCGGACCCAGAAGTGATTGCTTTTGTGAAGCAGGCCAACGAAGCACTGCGCGGACTGGGCTACACCGAACACGGCCAACGCCACGCGGGTTTGGTGGCAAACATTGCCGGTAATGTACTTAGCTACCTCGACCATGATCAACGCCAGGTGGAATTGGCCGAGGTGGCCGGCTATCTCCACGACATTGGCAACCTGCTACACCGGGATCACCACGCGCAGAGCAGTGCCCTGATGGCGTGGCCCATTCTGCGGCGACTGGGAATGCCCACCGACGAGATCGCTGTGGTAATGAACGCCATCGGCAATCACGAAGAAGAGCGGGGAACCGCAACCAACCCAGTGGCAGCTGCGGTGATCATCGCCGACAAAGCCGATGTCCATCGCAGCCGGGTTCAAAACCCCGAACTGGCAACCTTTGACATCCATGACCGAGTGAACTACGCGGCAACTCACAGCTTTGTACGGGTTGATGCCGCCGAACGAGTGATTGCCCTGGAACTGGAGATCGACACCCAGTTTGCCAAGGTGATCGAATACTTCGAAATTTTCCTGAGCCGCATGACAATGGTTCGCCAGGCAGTGAATTTTCTGGGGTGCGAGTTTCGCCTCATGATCAACCATACATATTTTTCATAGTCCATTTTTTCATAGTCCATCACGGAGAAACGGAACGGCGTATGCGATTAGTACGTTTCATAGCAGAAGGAAATGAACGCAATGGCGAGGCGACTTGGGGCGCGCTTATCGAGCAATTTGTCTACCCTCTTGCTCGGGCACCCTACGAAAGCCCGCGCCTGTCGGGTGGATTTGCACCAGAGATTGCTGCGCCACCGCTCTTGTTGCAAGACGTAAAGCTGGTGGCTCCTTGCCAACCCGGCAAGATCATCTGTGTGGGGCGCAACTACGCCGAGCACGCGGCCGAATTTGGCAACGAAGTACCCGAAGAACCGGCCATCTTTCTCAAGGCTCCCACAACTCTCATCGGCCCGGACGAACCTGTGATCCGGCCATCTGTCAGCGAACGAGTGGACCACGAAGGAGAACTTGCCCTGGTGATCGGGAAAAGCTGCCGTTTTTTGAAAGCCGAAGACGCCCACAACGTGATCCTTGGCTATACGTGCGCCAACGATATGACAGCCAGAGATCTGCAACGCAAAGATGTACAGTGGACCCGTGGCAAGAATTTCGACACATTCTGCCCGGTTGGCCCCTGGTTGGACACATCCTTTGTACCCGAAGGAAAAAGCGTGCGTTGTCTGGTCAACGGACAGGTGAAGCAGGAAAGCAACACCGATCTCATGATCCACTCGGTTGGCGTTATCCTGGCCTACGTCTCCAACTTTATGACACTGGAACCGGGCGATCTTGTCCTCACAGGCACACCGTCGGGGGTCAGTCCGGTGCAGCCAGGGGATGTGATGACCGTGGAAATCGAAGGACTGGGTTCCCTTACCAATCCTGTCATTGCAGGCGTATAAACGCTTGCTGGCCCGAACGTTTCACCGCTCCCAGGAGGAATCCCTGTGGCAATACCAGCGCTCCACCATTTTCTCGATCTGGCTGATCTTTCCAAAGAACAATTCTGGGGGTTGCTGCATCTAGCCAAGCGGCTGAAGGATCAGCGCCAAGAGCAAGGGGTCAACGAGCCGATTCTGGCAGGCAAGTCCCTGGCTTTGCTCTTTCAAAAACCTTCCCTGCGTACCCGGGTCAGCTTCGAAATGGGCATGCAACATCTGGGGGGCTACGCTTTCTATCTCAGTCCTGCCGAGGTTGGGTTGGGGAGTCGGGAAAGCGCCGCCGACGTGGCCCGGGTTCTCAGCGGCTATGCTGATGGCATTATGGCACGGGTGTTTGGGCATCAAGATGTGGTAGACCTGGCAAACTGGGGCAGCGTGCCCGTGATCAATGGCCTGAGCGATTTTAGCCACCCCTGCCAGGCGCTCACCGACATTTTCACCGCATGGGAAGCCCTGGGCGATCTCACCGATCGCACCATCGTCTATGTGGGCGACGGAGCCAACAACGTTGCCACCAGCCTGATGATGGCCGCAGGCAAAGTAGACATGAATGTGCGTATCGTCTCTCCCGTAGGCTATATGCCAGACCCGGCAATTGTCGAGAGCAGCGGGGCCGAAGTCAGCGTCACCGACGATCTGGACGGGGTACAGGGAGCAGATCTACTGTACACCGATGTATGGACAAGCATGGGCCAGGAGGCCGAACGTGACCAACGATTGGCCGCTTTTCCTGCCTATCAGGTCAACGAGACATTGGTCAAGCGCACTGGCAACGATCGAGTGCTGGTGATGCACTGCCTGCCAGCCCATCGGGGCGAAGAGATCACCGACAGTGTGGCAGATGGCCCGGCCAGCCTGCTCTTTCCCCAAGCTCACAACCGCCTACACGCGCAAAAGGCGGTTCTGGCTCATCTATTGGGCGGCGTGGCCCTCGGTTAGCCGGCTTTGCCGGACAATGAACATCTATGTCAGATACACTCTCGATCTTAAGCCGCCTGACCGATTGGCAAAATCTGCTTGACCTCGGCCTGGTCACTCTGTTTTTCTATT
Organism: Caldilineaceae bacterium; assembly: GCA_024643705.1. Taxonomy (GTDB): domain Bacteria; phylum Chloroflexota; class Anaerolineae; order Caldilineales; family Caldilineaceae; genus JACQGT01. The sequence continues at coordinate 4,518 of JAHEML010000217.1, forward strand.
TTCTACTCCGCCTCTTTCGCGGCACCCAGGCTGTGCAACTATTGCGTGGCCTGCTGGCTATCGGGCTGATCATTGTCGTCATCACCCGCACCGTTGAGTTAACCGCCTTCAGTTGGCTCATCAGCAGCAGCTCAATCGCCATCCTCGTCGCAATCCCAGTCATCTTCCAGCCAGAGCTACGTCGCGCCTTGGACCGTGTAGGGCGGGGGATGCCCTTCCTCAACCGCCGGGTGGACGGAGCCGTCACTCAGCAGGTGGTGAGCGCGATCGCACGGACCTGCACCCAATTGGCCGACAATCGCCACGGTGGATTGATTATTTTGGAAGGCGCAACCGGCCTGGGAGAATATATCGACCGAGGTGTGCATGTAGACAGCGACGTAACCGCCGAAATTCTCCTGACGATTTTTTTCCCCAATACACCCTTACACGATGGTGCTGTGATCATCCGGGATAGCCGCATCGCTGCCGCGGGCTGCGTTCTTCCACTCACAGCGCGCGACAAATTGGACACACAGTTGGGCACCCGCCACCGCGCCGCCATCGGCATCACCGAACAATCGGATGCACTGTCGATCGTTGTCTCCGAAGAGACAGGTGCCATCTCGGTCGCGCGCAACGGCAGAATTGTGCGCCGGTTGGATGACAACCGGCTGCGGCGCATTATGACCGATTTCTTCGATCCCCGCAATCAGCCAGCCAACGATGCTGTGGAAGATATGCCCCATGCGGAATAGCCGTCCCACCAATCGGATTAACATCCAAGAAACCATCGTCACCTTGCTCATGTCCCTGGCGCTGGCTCTGATTGTCTGGATTTTTGCGGTTGATCAGGAAAATCCACTTGTCCGGGACGAATTTTCCACCCCAATCTCCATCGGCATACGCGGGCTCAACCCCCAGCTACAGACTCTGCAAGACTTGACCCAACGTACTGTCTCGCTCAACCTGCGCGCGCCCCTGCGTACCTGGGAAACACTCTCGGCGGATGATTTTATTGCAGTGATTGATCTCTCGTCTTTCGCGCCTGGCATCCACGATGTGCCTATTCAGGTGGATGTGGTAAACCCGGACGTAGAAGTGTTGGGCCAACAACCCCGACAGCTTCGGGTGCAGATCGAGAATGTGATCACCAAAACCGTTTCGGTCCAGGTGGATATTGCCGACACTGCGGCTTTTGGCTACGATTGGCAAACCCCCATTTCGGAGCCAATCTCGGTAGAAATCTCCGGGCCAGAAACCCAGGTCAACCAAGTACAGGCTGCCCATGCCGAGGTGCGCCTGCTTGGCACAAAAAACCAAGTGGAGCGTAACCAGACCCTGGTGGCCCGGGACGGACAAAACCAGCCGGTTGAACGGGTGCGCATCGACCCGGCCACCGCACGGATTGTTGTGCCGGTTGTCCAACGGCCAGGGCGCAAAGAAGTCGCGGTGCTTGTGCAGGTCGACGGCCAACCAGCGCCCAGCTACAGAATCACCAGCGTCAAACCCGAGCCGTCTACCGTCATTCTACTTGGCAGCGCAGATGCTCTGCGCAATGTGCCTGGCTACGTAGAAACATCCCGGCTCTCTATCGACGGAGCTACCAGTGATGTCCGCGAGCGGCTGCCCTTGAATTTGCCCGAAAATGTCTCGGTGCTGGAGGAAGCCGGTGTCTTTGTCACTGTCGGCATTTCGCCTATCGAAAGCAGCGCAACAGTCAGCCGCCAGCCTGTCATTGTAGGATTGAGCGACCTGCTGACAGCAACCGTTTCGCTCTCGCGGGTGGATGTTCTTGTCAGCGGCGCCCTGCCCAAGCTAGACGAATTAGGGCCATCGGATGTGCAGGTGACATTGGACCTGACCGGGCTGGTGCCAGGCAGCCACGTGATTCTCCCCAAGGTGGTCACGCCCGAAGGGATATTTGTCGAAGGCGTCATCCCCCAGGCCATCGAAGTCGTGATTGACGGGGTTGCGGCGAGTGCCGACGAGACGGGTGAATCAAGCCCAGAATCCTCCCCTGATCCAACCCCAACCCCGTAGCAAGTAAACGAAGAGAACCAAAACGTTTCGGCTTCTTCGTTTCAGCCACTCTTTGTGATAAGATTGATTCTTTGTGGCCGGTGAATCGGGGCCAGCTTTCTGCTGTGGGCGAGTTGTGGCCCTTAGGCATACCGTATAGAGACCAATGGACATTTGGCATG
>JAHEML010000218.1 GCA_024643705.1 Caldilineaceae bacterium
ATCTCCCTTTACAAGAAGTAGTGGTAAGTGAGCAGTGAATGGTTGTCCGCCTCAGTTTATGCGTAGGATATTACAGACTTATTGTGCGATTGTCACGCGTTGGTCAATAAAGAACATGCCAAGTTTTTTGATCCTGGCATGTCTACTTTTCCACACAAACAGCACCAACCCACAACCAGACAACAAGAAAGAGCGGGGGCAATTCGACTGCCCTCGCTCTTTCTTGTTGTGCCCGAAACATGCTCTTGTCTGTTCATTCACCAGTGCGCCGCTCGATTTCGGCCAGAATCTCCTGGGCTGTGGTCAGCAGTGTGCGCGACTCTCCTCGCTTCTGGGCCGCGGCGATGACATCAGACGGAATGTCGGCCAAAATTGTTTTGTGAATGCTGATTACAGTGTCAAACATTGACTGCCCGAACTCGAACGGGAGCATACAAAAATAGAATTCCAATGCCTGTTCTAACTCTCCCCCGTCGGCCAGCAGAAGTGCCCAGAGACCAATACCCGTCACCAGAGGCCATTGGATGAGAATTTCCAAACCCATACGCAGTGCTTCGGCGAGATATTTTTTAGCTCCTGCCGGGTTGCCCAAACCCCGTTCCGCGTACCCCAGATAACCGGTGGAGATTGCCAACTGGGGAAGAACCTCTGCTGTCCGGCAAGCGGTTGCGCTGCGGTCAAGCATCTGATGGGCGCTGTCATAGACTTTGTTGGCAAGATCGATCATTCCCAGGTGACAATAGGCTCGCGCAACCAACGCCAGGTGACCGCTGCGTTCAGCCGCTTTCAACACCCGCTGATTGACAAGCCGGGCTTCGGAATACTCGCCTCGCACCAGCTTGACAAAGCCGATCTGACATTCCGCTGCGATGATTCCACTCTCAATATTCAATTGCTGATAGAGGGCCAGACTCTCTTCTAAAGACTGTTGGGCTTCTTCTAAAAAGGGATTTACTGAAGCGCTCACCTGTATCAGCCCTTCGGCTACACCCAGCGGATAATTGTGCTGGCGACAAATGGAGACCGCGCGACGGGCTGCCTGGGCGGCTTCGCCTGTCCGTTCCTCGCTTTGACCCATCTCGTCGCCTATTTTGAGATTACGCAGGACGTAACTCAATTCACTCAGCGCGTGCGCCGTGGACAGGTGATCGGCCAGCGCTTCGTAGAGCGCCACAGCTTCGTTGTAGCGCTCTTTGGCTGTAGTGCCGTCGCCAGCGTCTCGGGCCAGACGAGCCAGCCCCAAAGAAAGCGCTGCCTGCTCCCGGCGCACATCAGCCCCTGTTTGACGGAGCAGTTCCAGAGCAGTACTGCTCCGCTGCAAAAGATTCTCGGCTTCTGATTGCCCGCCCAAGGTGCGACGAAAGGCCGCTTGCCAGATGAGACTGTTGACTTCGATACGAGTTTCCCGCAGCACACGCGCAGCATCAACCGCAAGGCGGCTGATGGCTGCCCCATCGGCGTAGCGTCCCTGCCATTCATAAAACCGGCACAAATCATCCAGCGCTGCGCCGATGGATTGGACATCGCCATTCTCCGTGGCCCACGCCCACCCAGCGCGCATATTTTCCAGATCGGACGCGACATTGGCAAGCCGCGCCTGCAAACGGTTGCCGGTCAGATCGTCTATCTGTTGCCGGAGGAGAGTTAGATAGTAGCGTGCGTGGCGTTCGTGCCCCAGTGCGGATGCCGGATCTTGGCTTTGTTTCTCGGCGGTGAACTGGCGGACGAGTTCGTGGAGTTCGTAGCGGCCCGTTTCTGCGCGCTGGAGCAACGATTTGTGAAGCAGCGCGGTGAGGAGAGGCAAGCCAGCGTCCAGAATCTCCTGTGCAGCCTGACGGGTGAAGCCGCCGCGGAAGATGGACATCTGGCGCAGGGCCGTCTGTTCCTCTTCGCTCAGCAATCGCCAGGAATGGTCAAAGACGGCGTGCAGACTGCTTTGGCGATCGGGCAAGTCGCGCAGGTCGCTTGCTAGAAAATCCAGGCTGCGCTCGATTTCGGCGGCGATCTCCTCTAGGGAAAGCGCCCCCACCCAGGAAGCCGCCAGCAAAATCCCCAGGGGTGTCCCGTACACGCCCCGACAGATACGCACCGCGTAAACCAGTTCATCCGGTTGGAGCAAAAAATCCGGTTGGGCAAAGCGGGCGCTCTGCTCAAATAGCTGAACAGCGCTGTACGCTTCGGCGTCGGATGGCGTCTCCCAATCGGGGAAGTCCATGCCCTCCAACTGATAAATGGTCTCGCCGCTCAAGCGCAGGCGCTCCCGCGAGGTGACGAGAATTTTGGCCTGGGGCGCTGCTTGCAAAATGTCGCTGACGAGACGTGCGCCATCGATCAGATGTTCGAAGTTGTCCAGCACCAGCAGCAACGACTTCTCGCGCAGATAGTCGAGGAGTTGCTGCTTGGGCGGGCGGGCGTCTGTCTGAAACGAAAAACCCAGTACGCTGGCGATGGCCGGCACAATATCCTCAACCATTTGCAGAGGAGCCAACGGCACAAAATAGATGCCGTCTGTATATCGTTCCACTTCCCGGCGCGCACCCTCGACAGCCAGCCGGGTCTTGCCCATACCGCCCGGCCCAACGATAGAGAGCAGGCGTAGCTTCGGGTCAGCCAGAAGGCGGGCCAACTCGGCCAGTTCTCGCTCTCTGCCCAGGAAAGGCGTGAGCGCGGTTGGCAAATTGGCGGTACGCGGCGGCGGAAAAGTTGGCGGAGTCTGCGGCTGCGCAATCACTGTATCTGCCGCTCGGCCCCGGCTGTCCACCTCCACATAGCCAAAACCGGCAGCCGAAAGCAATTCCTGTACCTGGCCTGTCATCCCCAGAACATCGGCTATACGCACGACAATCTCCGGGTCGCCAGGACGCGCGCCCTGGTTCAGCCAACGGCTCACGGTGCTGGGGTTGACGTCGATGCGCTGGGCCAGCCACGAAGGCGAGCGGTCCAGACGGACCAGAGCCTGATTGATCAGTTCGGCAAATTCGGGAACGTAAGCCACGCAAAAATCCTTTGCGCCCAAGCAAAGAGTTTACGCCCCATACGCAAAGGGACGGCAGTTCAATGAAGACACAGGAACCAGCGATGGACTGGGGTTGATAACGCCAATCCTATGCCGATTCGTATCCGCTGTCAAGAAGCAAAAATTTTGTAAGGCTTTTCCGTATAGGAATACCTCGGAGGAACAGGCTATGGCGCAAAATCTACGAGTCGACTGGCAGGTGTTGTTGGATGAAACCGAATGGGAGGCTGATGAGGAGGTGGCGCTGCCCGAAGCGCAGGGCGCGTCGGCAATGCCGGGTTTACGCGGTGGCTACGGCGCCTGGATCGCCGGGGTGCTTCTCTGCCTTCTGGCGGCTGTGGTAGGGCTGCGACTGTGGGTGCAAGCCCAGACCGGGCTGACCGCGGTGGAGACGGGGTTAACTCATTCCCTGGCAGCGGAGCAGCGCGCGGCAGCCGAGAGCAATGGATTCCTGGCAATGGCCCTGCTGGACCCGGAGGCTGACTTGAGCTGGCGCATCTGGCTATTGGGACAGCAGAGGCAGCCCGATGAACGGGTGTTGGAAGTGAAGATCGTCGATTTCGTCCTGGCTGGCGACCGGGCTATGGCCCAGGTACGGCTGACTGACCCGGAGAGGGGTGCGGTCTACCGGGAGAATCGTTTCTATCGGGAAACCCCGCAGGGCTGGCTGCGCAGCCAGCCAGCGCCCGAACTGTGGGGCGAACCCCGTAGCCTGGAGAGCGACCATTTCGTCTTCACCTACCATCATCTGGATGGTTCGGCAGTGGCAGAGGCCGCGCCTTTGCTGGATCAGGCCTTTGCCCATCTGCACACGGAATTGGGACAAGCTCTACCGGCTGGCGTTAGTCCAGAGGAGAAGGTGGTTGTCCGTATGGTCATGCGTGGCGGATCGAACACCCCTTGGTACACGGCAGGCGAACCTCTGACGGTGAACTCGCCCAGGCTAATGCGTCTGCCAGAAGGGGTGACTGATGGTCAAGCCCTGGCCGACGCTGTGACCGCTGCTCTACACCGGGAAGCTGTCAATCGTTCTGCTGGGCGAAGCGACGAGCCTGGGCTGGACTTTCTGGGCGGAGTCACTTCCCCAATGGAAACGCGGACCCGGAGTTGGCCAACCATGAGGGCGAGCGGTCCAACCGCGCCAACGCCTGATTGATCAGTTCGGCAAATTCGGGAAGATGGGCCATGCAAAAATCCTTTGCGCCAACGCAAAGAGCCTGCGCCCCAAACGCAAAGGGGCGGATGTTCAATAAGAGACAGAACGACTGGTAACGGATTGACGAAGATGAATCTAATCCTAAACCGGTCAGCATGAACTGTCAAGCAATCAGTAAATCAAAAGGAGCCAACAATGGACAGCCCAAATTTTCTACCCAACATCGCATTTGCCGTCGAGACGGAATACCGTCGAGCCGATAGCCGTTCCGAAGCCTCAAGCGGTGGATCGGTCTATGCAAATCCTCCAGCGTGGGCAGGTTTTTCACTGCAAAAGCTGTGGAACAAGTTGGGAAGCAATGCACAAGCGGCTTCTCAGCCGGTCAACGAAGATACGAAACTACGGGAGGCGTCTCTGCAGGCATGAAGATTTACGGCCAGACACAAAAGAGAGCGGGGACAGAATATCTGCCTCCGCTCTTCCAAGTCCGCCGTTATCGGTTTGCTGGTGGGCAGATTCGACAATCCTTCTGCGCATCACCCCAGGATATCATACAAACAACACCACTTCCTCTCCCTCCTGCGCTACCCGATAGGTACGCACCCGTAGCTTCTCGTCATAGAGCGCGTGGCCCGTCGCCAGGTCGAACTCCCACTGGTGCCAGGGACATTTGAGAATCTGCCCCTCCCGCTCGTACTCCCGCTGGTAGACGCCGGATGATGTGACCAGCGGTCGCGTGCGCCCCGCACAGAGCGGCCCGGCCCGATGGGGGCAATAGTTGAGAATGGCGTAGAATGTCCCCTCCACATTGAAGACGCCGATCTCGTGGCCGTTGACCGTAACAACTTTGCGCGCGCCGGGCGGGAGATCAGCCGCTGGGGCGACGACGAAACGAGTGGTTTGCATTCGTATTGTCCTTATCGATTGCGTGTTGCGTATTGCGTAGCGAAACGCTGTTGGTGGGTTCACAGTATGATGAATCGTCGGGGCAAAGGCTTTGCCATCGCCTCAATCATTCATCTGTGCCACCAATAACCCGACTTACGAAATACACAATACGTTATAGCCTATACAATTCCCGCGCATTCTCCACCATCACCTTACGGCGCAGCCCCGCATCGTGACCGGCCAGGAACGTACTTGGCTCATCCCAATCCCAGTGGGGATAGTCGCTGGCAAAGACCATCACTTCGTCCGCGTGCATCCAATTCAGAAAAATGTCCAAATCCTTTTTGGTAGGTGTGTTGGGCAAAGGCTGGGAGCCGAAACGCACATTACTACGCACGTATTCGCTGGGCAGCTTCTTGATCCAGGGCGTGTAATCCCGCAGGCTCTTCCAATCCCCGTCCATATGCCAGAGCAGACCGGGAACCCAGAAAACGTCGTGCTCGATGAAGAGAAAACGGAAGTTGGGGTACTTCTCAAAGACGCCCTCGCAGATCAGGCTGGTCAGATGGGCCATGGCAATCTGCGGGCGGGCCATGCGCATTTCCAGATAATACGAGGGGTAGCCCGCAGCTGTGGGCGGCGCAGAAATGCCCGCGCCCTCTGCCCCAAAATGGACACAGACAGGCAAACCGTGACGCTCGCACGCTTCGTAAATGGGGTGAAAATGGCGATTGCCAAAGGGCATGCGCGACCCCGCGGGCATCAGCACCTGCACAAATTCCGGACGCGAGCCAAGGCGCTCAATCTCTTCCACAGCCAGAGCCGGGTCTTGGGGGGCAATATGAATCGAGGCCCGCAACCGACTGTCCTGGTTGGTCCAGGTGTCCAGAGTCCAGTCGTTGAAAGCACGGCAGATGGCCGCCGCGTAGTCCGCGTCCGGGTGGACGGCCGCGGCGTAGGGGCCACCGGTGAGCACCCCAATGCCGATGTCGTAAACATCCAAATGCTTCTCGATACAGACCGAGGGCTGGGTGGCCGGGTTGATCTCCTTGTCGATCCACAGATCGTGGCGCGCGCCGCTGCCCGGCATATTCGTATACCCAATTCCCGGCATCATCGGGCCAAAGTCTTTGATGTATTCCACGTAGTGTCGGGGCAGATAAGGAAAAAGCGTCTCCGGCTTACCATACTGATGATGCACATCGCAATCGATAATGCCGGTGGTTTGGCCGGAACCAGCCGTGCCATTAGTAGCAGGCCGGGCGGCAGATTCATCCGCAAGGGGTGGAGCAATCGTCGTGGCGGACACGGGTTTCCTCCTGTGGGGTGGGGATCGAAAGTCTGTGAAAGGAGTATAGCATAGGCAGCAAGAGTTATGGCAAGCGCGAAAATCGGAATCTTTCCCCAAAACTTCTCAACACATTTCCCGATCGCCGGAGCCAATGTATACTGTTCTTCCAACATCAGCCCTTTTGCCCATGGGAGAACCCGCCATGCCCGCCCAACCCCTCTCTACCTTCACCGTTGACAGTGCAGTTGTCGAAATCTACCCCGACAAAATCAGCCTCAGCCAGGCTGCCGCCGACTTTGTGGCCCATCACATCCGCGCTGCCATCGGCCAGCGGGGCAGCAGCCGGGT
>JAHEML010000219.1 GCA_024643705.1 Caldilineaceae bacterium
TCGCCATTCTGGCTGATGAGGGCAATCAGTGTGGGGTTGGATAGCGCGCCGCCCACCGCCGCGGGGATCAGCGCGATCACGAAGAGTGTGGGATCGTAGGCGAATGAGGCGGCTCCCAGCCCCAGCACGGTGAGGAATATCCCAAAGACAAAGACCTGTTTTTCCCCAAAGCGCTTGACGATTGGTCCAACCGCGCCGCCTTGTATCAAAGCCCCAATAAAACCAACCATCGCCAGCACGTAACCTACTTGGGCAATTTCCCAGCCAAAGCGGATTTTACCGAAGAGGGCAAAGGTTGTTTGATAGACCGAAAGGCTGGCCCAATAGACAAAATCCAGGCTGAGCAGGCGGCCCAGCACGGGGCGGCGCAAGAGCGATGGCATTGTCCGCCACGGATTGCCCCGGGCGGCTCGGCTGCTCCGATTGGTCTCCGGCAACCAGAAATAGGTCATGAGAAGCGCAATGGCGGCCAGAATAGCTGCTGCCCAGGCGGGCGCGGCGTAGCCGTAGCGGCCCAGCACACCGCCCAATGCAGGGCCAAAGATGAAGCCCAGGCCAAAGGCTGCCCCGATAATGCCATAGGCCCGTGCCCGATCTTTCTCTTCTGTGATGTCGCTGACATAGGCCCGGGCTGTGGAGATATTGCCGCCGGAAAGACCGTCGATGATCCGGGCGGCAAAGAGCAGCACCAGGGTATTGGCGACAGCGAGCAAGGCAAAGCTGGCGACTGTGCCGATCAGGCTGAAGATGAGGATGGGCCGCCGTCCGTGCTGATCCGAAAGGTGTCCCAGCCAGGGGGAGGCAAGGATTTGGCACAGGGAATAGGAGGCGAAGAGCAGGCCGATCTGTAAGGGGTTTGCCCCCACCGCGTCGGCATAGAAGGGGAGCAGGGGAATGACTATCCCGAAACCGAGGAGGTTGACAAAGATGATCAGGAAGATGATAGCCAGTTGGCGTCCGTTTTTCATCGTTGTGAGTGATCCCTTGTGCGCGGGTGATGAGAAATGTGATTAGAGCAGGAATGACAAAGATCAAACTGTACCACAAAGACATCAGAAGTTCGACTTTTGCCAAAAGTCGAACTTCACTGCCCACCTGACCAGCCGTAATCCCCAACGGCCGTCTAGTTGCTGCAACCGGTTGTTCTGCTATTGTGGTGCTTGTCAAACCAACGATGTAAAATGGCCGGGGCCTGTATAGTAGGTAGTTTCAAGCAACTCTTTTGATCCAGATTGACACAGTGTTACGCTGATTAGACTGGGAAATTTGCGCATTATGTGCGGGTCGTGTTCAAAATTTCCGGTTTTGCGTAGCCGTTTGTAGAATCTCGGCAAGAAGGGATTTACGCAAAACGCTGGTATCATCAACAAAATCAATTGGACGGTTTTACGAATCCACAGGAGATAGGTATGTCGATGAATTTTTCGCTCAAGCAGTACAAAATTGATGTGACCAATGTTGTTCGCAACGCCATGCCGGCCATGCTCTATCAAGAGGCAATCGAACACGAAGTTGGTGCCGCGATTGCGGATTCGGGTGCGCTCATGGTGCGTTCGGGACAGAAGACAGGACGTAGCCCAGGGGACAAACGCATCGTCGAGCATCATGACTCAAAGGACGATATCTGGTGGGGTAAAGTCAATGTGGCCGTTGATGAAAACACCTTTGAGATCAATCGCGAACGGGCTATCGATTACCTCAATACTCGCGAGCGCATCTACGTGGTCGACGGCTTTGCGGGTTGGGACCCGAATGAGCAAATCAAGATTCGTATCATCTGTTCGCGGCCCTATCACGCGCTCTTTATGTGGAACATGATGATTCGTCCGACCGACGAGCAACTGGCAGAGTTTGGAGAGCCTGATTACGTCATCTTCAATTCTGGGCAGTTTCCAGCCAATCGCTACACCACGGGCATGACGTCCAAAACCAGCGTTGACCTCTCTTTCGAGCGCCGGGAGATCGTTATTCTGGGTACGGAATATGCCGGCGAAATGAAAAAGGGCATCTTCACTGTCATGAACTATATCATGCCCAAACGGGGTGTTCTCTCTATGCACTGCTCGGCAAATGTGGGGTACGAAGGAGATGTCTCTATCTTCTTTGGCCTTTCGGGGACGGGCAAGACCACTCTATCAGCCGATCAAGATCGCAAGCTGATCGGTGACGATGAGCATTGCTGGACAGATGAGGGTGTCCATAATATCGAAGGTGGCTGCTATGCCAAGGCAATCGATCTTTCGGCAGAAAATGAACCAGAAATTTATGGTGCAATCAAGTTTGGCACTGTTCTCGAAAACGTTGTCTACCACGAGCGCTCCCACGCGGTCGACTTTAGCGATGTCTCAATCACCCAAAATACCCGTGCCGCCTACCCCATCGAATATATCCCCAACGCCCAGATCCCATGTATAGCAGGCCACCCCAAAAATATCATTTTGCTGACGTGCGATGCTTTTGGTGTGTTGCCGCCGGTGGCGAAACTGACCCGTGAACAAGCAATGTATCACTTTATCAGCGGCTATACCGCCAAGGTGGCCGGGACCGAAATGGGTGTCACCGAGCCGGAAGCAACCTTTTCGGCCTGCTTCGGCGCTGCTTTCATGGTCTGGCATCCAAGTATGTACGCCGAGCTGCTTGCCAAAAAGATGGAAGAGAACAATACGACAGCCTGGCTCGTCAACACAGGCTGGACGGGCGGAGCATATGGTGTGGGCAAGCGCATTCGTCTCAAACACACCCGTTCGATCATCAACGCAATCCACGGCGGCGCGTTCGATCACGTCGACTACGTAACAGACCCATTCTTCGGCTTTGCCGTTCCCACCTCGTGCCCAGAATTGCCCAACGAGATTCTCATCCCAAAGAACACCTGGTCTGACGGCAATGCCTATGATAAACAAGCGCGCCAGTTGGCACACCTCTTTACAAGGAATTTTGAACAATACAAAGATGGTAGCAGCCAAGCGATTATCAACGCAGCCCCCCGCGTCTAGAATGGGGTGAGAATATCATGGGTTAGAAGGCGCATGCCGGGTATAAAAAAGTGAAGGTAACTACCAAGCCACTGACCGGATTTTTGCCACGAATTGCACGAATTTCACGAATTTGGCTAAAGCATTCGTGAAATTCGTTGAATTCGTGGCAAAGGGGTGGTAGCTACAAGCGAAGATGGCAACGTGAAAGCCAGCAGCCTATCTCACGGTTCCTTCTTCTCGCATTCATTCAGACCTGCTGGGTTTTTCGGAACCTAGCAGGTCTCTTTTTGCGTTGCTTGTGGTATACTGGATCGGTTGATTTTGCATTGCTTCGCATGTCTCGTCGGTTTACCTGTTTTGGAGTTTGCCTGTGTCGGAAGAACACCGTTTTGATCCCAGCGAATTTGAGATGGTAGAAGGCCGCGCCATTGATGTGGTCGAGTTCTTTGGCGAAGGGGGCAACATCGCGCCACCGCGAGAGGATCACCGCAGCGGCTACGTGGCGGTGATTGGCCGCCCCAACGTGGGCAAGTCCACCTTTCTCAACCGGGTATTGGGCCAGAAGATCGCGATTGTCAGCAACAAACCCCAGACCACCCGTGACCAAATTCTGGGGATATTGACCCTGGAAAATGCTCAGTTGGTCTTTCTGGATACACCGGGCATCCACAACCCCAAGAACAAATTGGGCAAGCGCATGGTGCAGGTGGCCGAAGAGACCGTGGCGCGGGATGCCGATGTGGCTCTGTGGTTGGTGGACGTGAACACCGCCCCCACCAACGAAGACCGGATGATCGCCGAACGGCTACGGGTGCTGCATGGGATCACGCCCTTGCCTCTGCTGCTGATTGGCTTCAACAAGATCGACGAATGGCACAAGAGCGACGATCTGTTGCAGCAGCGGGCAGCCGAATACCGGGCGCTGCTCGATTGGCTGATGGACGAGGATGACGAGGATGGACAGGAAGAAATTCCCATCTACCCCATCAGCGCGGTCACGGGGCTGGGCATCGACGATCTGCTGCTCGATATTCGGGAATTTATGCCCGACGGCCCCGACTACTACCCCACCGATCAGGTCACAAACCTCAATCTGCGCTTTTTGGTCACCGAGGCCATTCGCGAGCAAGCGTTGAACCTGCTCCACCAGGAGGTTCCCCACAGCATCGCCGTGGCTGTCACCGATTGGGAAGAGCGAGACGAAACCATGACCTACATCGCCGCCACAGTCTATGTGGAACGCCACTCGCAAAAGGGCATTGTGCTGGGGCAGAAAGGCTCGATGATCAAGCAGATCGGCAAGGGTGCCCGCCCCCAGATCGAGGCGCTGGTAGGCACAAAGGTCTATTTGGAGTTATGGGTTAAGGTGCTGGAAAAGTGGCGGGCCAAGGAGAATCTGCTCAATCGGTTGGGGTACAACGGGTAGGAGAGAAGAAAATTGTGAACGCTGAATGGTGAATTGTGAATTGTGAATGAGCGGCCCGGATGGTTGATGGTTGGCGCTCGACACTGTCCCCACACGCTTTTCGTTCACTGCTCTGCTGTGCTATGATCACCCAAGATTTTTGGGTGTCGAGCAGAAGTCCGACTTTTCCAGAAAAGGTCGGACTTCTCTGACGCAACACGGAATATGCACTAGACAATGAATCCGCACACAATACGCGTTTTGGAATACGAAAAAATTCTCGACCGGCTGGTCACATTCTGCTCGTTTGAGGGCGGTATGGAACTGGCCCGCTCGCTGCTGCCCAGCGACGATCTGCGCACAGTGCAGGAATCCATGCAGCAGACCGACGAAGCCTGGCGTCTGCTCGACCAGAAGACCGACATCCATTTCGGTGGTGTGCACGACGTGCGCTCGCTGGTTAGCCGGGCCGAGCGGGGTGCTTCTTTGCTGCCCGGCGAAATGGTGGACGTGCGCACAACACTACTGCGCGCCCGCAGCCTGCGCCAGACAATCACCCGCCTGGGTCGCCAGTTTCCCCGCCTGGCCGACATCGCCTTTGTCATCGAACCCTGCGACCACGTGATCGCCGAGATCAGCCGTTGTATCAACGATCGGGGCGAAGTGGTGGACGGAGCCAGCCCCGAACTGGGGCGCATCCGCTCCCAACTGCGGGTGGCCCAGGACAGGCTACTCAGCACCCTGGATCGGCTGGTGCAGAGCAGCGACGTGAAGCAGTATTTGCAGGAGGCGATTGTCACCCAACGCCAGGGTCGTTATGTGATCCCCGTGCGGGCCGAACACAAAGGCCACATCCAGGGCATTGTGCACGACCAATCCTCCAGCGGCGCGACATTTTTCATCGAGCCGCTCAAGGTGGTGGAGCAGAACAACGCTGTGCGCGAATTGGAGTTGGAAGAGGAGAAGGAGGTGCGGCGCATTCTGGCCGAGCTTTCCGACCTGGTGGCCGACGAAGCACCCTACATTATCCGCAACGTCAACACCCTCTCCCTGCTCGACTTTACCTTTGCCAAAGCCAAATATGCCTATGATCTGGATGCCCGCGCCCCCAAAATTCGCGCCTTCCAGGCCAAGCCGCCCCTGATCCCAATGGGCCAGGATGACGACGGCAACGAGCTTGATCCAGTGGCCCATCCCGGCTCTGTGCTGGACTTTCGCCAGGCCCGCCACCCTCTGTTGGATCAGGAAAAAGTCGTTCCCATCGATGTCTATTTTGGCGACGACTACTACATGCTTGTGGTCACCGGCCCCAACACCGGCGGCAAGACGGTTACACTGAAAACCGTTGGTCTGCTGACGCTCATGGCCCAATCGGGGTTGATGATCCCTGTGGACGAAGGCAGTGAACTGGCGATCTTCGAGGGTGTCTACGCCGACATCGGCGACGAGCAATCCATCGAGCAAAATCTCAGCACCTTCAGCAGCCACATGACAAACATCATCCGGGTGCTGGAAGAGGCCGACCCCACCAGCCTGGTGCTGCTGGATGAGCTGGGTGCAGGCACCGACCCGGACGAAGGCTCGGCGCTGGCCATGGCCCTGCTGGACAATCTGCGCGATCGGGGCATTACCACCCTGGCGACCACCCACTACAGCGACCTGAAACTCTACGCCCACAATACCCCCGGCGTGCGCAATGCCTCGGTGGAATTTGACGTGCAGAGTCTCAGCCCAACCTACGAATTGAGCATCGGTCTGCCGGGGCGCTCCAATGCGCTGACAATTGCCCGTCGTCTGGGATTGAACCCGGTGATTGTGGACAAAGCCGAAAGTATTGTCCGCCCGGAAGCCCTGGAAGTCGATTCCCTGCTGGATGATGTGCGCAGTACCCGCCAGGAAGCTCACCGGGTGTTGGAGCAGACGAAAGAACGCGAGCGCCATGCCCAGGCCATCGAAGCAGATTTGCGTTTCCAGTTGGCGAAGATCGAAGAAGCCCGGCGCGAGGTCATCGCCGAGACCCGCCAGACCATGCAGAACGAACTGGCCGAGATACGTCGAGAGATCGACAATTTCCGCCGACAGATGGAGCGGGGTGGGGCTACTAGCGGTGAAAGCGTCCACGAGCAGTTTCTGGCCGAGGCGCGGGAGATACTCAATCAGCGGGAAGGCGAGATCGAGGGCCGGGTGGAGCGAGATGTGGCAACACCCCAGTCGCCAGCCGAGCGTCTGGCCGGGCCAATCGAAGTGGGGGATCGGGTTTTTGTGCCCAGTCTCCAAGCCAGCGGCGAGGTGCTGGGGATCGA
>JAHEML010000220.1 GCA_024643705.1 Caldilineaceae bacterium
ATCCTCACCAGTTGGCGAAATTTTCGTGACAAATCGGTAGCAGCTTGCAGCCAATTTTGTGATGTAACGCATCACAAGCTCCTATTTCAGGAGAACTCGATACTGTCTAATGTTTTGAAGTGCTTGAACCGTGTATCTTTTTCTCGAAACAATGGCTGATGGGATCGTTTGCGTAGTCGCCCCAACACGCCACCGGCGCGTAGCCCCACTTGTTATACAGCGCAATGGCTTCGGGTTGACGAACGCCCGTTTCCAAACGTAGAGTGTGATACCCCTTTTCCCGCGCCATCGACTCCAGCCCGTAGAGAATGGCTTCGGCCACCCCCTGCCGCCGGGCATCCGGCTCCACCCACATCCTTTTGATCTCGCCCACCCCATCGAAAAATGGCAACACCGCGCCACAGCCAACAGGCCGTCCGTCTGCTTTGGCTACCACAAAGAGCAGCCCCGGCACATCGATCTGTTCTGGGGTGAAGCGGGAGCGAGGATTGGGTCCGTAGCGTTGGTCGAGTTCTTGCCACAGGTGATCCACCAGCAGCCGAGCCGCGGGACGGTAGGGGCTCGTCGCCACCACGGTCACCGAGACGATTGTGGGTGGGTTGGTTGCCGCGGCCTGTTCCAGGTGGGTTGGGTCGGAGTGGTACTTCATTATTGCCACTCCACCAGTGCCGCGGCCACCCAGGTGGGTGGGGGCGCTTTGTAGAGTTCGGCCGCGTCGGAGTAGGTTAAGTCCACAATGCGCCCAACCATGGGGCCGCGAATGTGGCGAAAGACCGCGCCCGCATCCCGGGCGTCGCTTTTGCCCACCACGCAGTGCTGGTTCCAGCCCCAATAATCACCCGCAGCCAAAACGTCGATCCCCTTTTCGATGCTGCGCCGGGCCATTGCCAGCCCGCCATCATCGGGGAAACGGGCCACAAAATCCGGGTCGCCGTAGCCCAGGCCGTGATGGAAGGCATCTTCAGTGGAGACGACAGCCGCGCCTTCGCAGAGGCGAGCCAGTTCGTCCATGCCGGGCAGCCGCCCTGGTTCGCCCCCCACCAGCCAGGGATAGCGCTCGATCACCTCTGGCCCTTTGATGCCCCGTCGCTTGGTCTCCGCGGCCCAAAAGTGGCGCCAACTGGTGAGCGCGTGGTCGTTGCGCCAGGTATCCGGCCCGTCGATCCCCGGCCCCTGAATGCCCCACTGCTCTTCCTGCGCGGGGTCTCCACCCCGGCTGACCCGGATGCGCGCCTGCTCCATCTCTTCGGTAAAGGCATGAAGAACGCTGATGACCACCACCCGTTCTACACCGCTGTCCAAGCAGGCATTGACCGCGGCCGCGATCTGGTGGCCGCACTCCTTGACCCCCGCGTGGGGAAAGACGAGCACGCCGCCCGCGGCCAGAGTGGCCGAGAGCTCCCAGCACCGGGCTTCGTCCAGCAGACGCAATGTGCCTGTTTCTCCCAGCTCCGCGTGTTCCTGGGCGTAGAGGGCATGGATTTCGGCGCGCAGTTGTTGGCGGGTGTCCATTATTCTTTCTCCAAAACGTAGACCGTTGGGCAGAGCTTGCCGACCATCTGGTAGACTCCCCACAGGCAATCGGCGATTTCGATGTTGTAGTGGGTTTCGCTGAGAAGGGGGATCAGTTCGTCCCGGTTGCGGCGCATCCGGGCAATGCGCAGGAGTTGCTCGGATGTTTTGCGGGTGCCGTCTTCTTCCCAGAATTCCCGCCATTCGCTGGTGATTGGGTCTTTTTCGGCAATGACAAAGCCAACGGACTGGGCTGTCTCTTCGAAAAAGGCGTCGGACTGGTTTTGGGGAACAATGCCCATTGTATTGTAAATGAAAGCAGCTTCTTTCGGCTCCATCAATTCTGTGCTGAAGGTCTGGTAGACGAGCATCCGCCCGCCGGGGCGCAACACACGGTAGCACTCGGCCAATCCGATGCTTAGCTCCGCCACATGGTTGAGCATGTCCCGGCACCAGACAAAGTCCACACTTGCGTCGGCGGCAGGGATGTTCTCGATCCAGCCGACAACAGTTTCCATCTGTTCGTCCAGACCGGCTGCGGTGATGGCGGACTGGCCCTCGGCGATGCGTTCTGCGACCGGGTCGATACCCAGTGCCGTGCAGCCAAACCGTTGGACCAGCGCGATGGTGTGGGCCGCGTCCCGGCAGCCCACATCCAGCAGGTGGTGCTGTGGGCCGATGCCCAGAGATGCCAGTTTATCCGCCAACATTCCGGATGGACGGGGCGCAAGGCTGCGATCGGTGAGTGCGAAAAATTCTTCGTCGCTCAGCTCCATCGCACCATAAACAGCGGTCAGGGCGACGTTCGTCGGATTGCTCATGGGACGAGTTCCAGTGTTGTTATGGGTAATTGTCCAAGCTCCTGGAACTTGACGAAGGCGTTCAAAAGCGCTGTCGGTGTGGAGTCGGTAGCTATACCCGCCTGCTGGGCCAAGCCGATCAATTCATCACTTTTGATCGGCACAACCGCTCTGTCCAGTCGCACGCTCTCCTTGCGTTTTTGGGCTTTGAATTCGGCGAAGATCACCTGCGCAGCCAGCCAGCGGATCTCGCCCACACGCATGGGCGTTCCGAAGACGCAGGGCGTGGTATCGTCCAGCAGCTCACGGATATGGGGCAGCAGGCGATCGTCCTGGGCAGGCCAGGCCCAGAGTGCTTTGAGCATCGCTGCCCGCTCGGACGGGTTGGGGTCTTGCAGAGCCGCAATAGTCTCGGCCAGTTCGCTGTCGGTGTACATTCGAATATCCTGGAAAATTGGACGCTGATTTATACAGATAGACGCTGATTTTTTCTGGATCAGCGTCTATCTGCCAAATACCCTATGGGTGTCAGCGTGTTCTATCTCTTCTTACCAATTACACAATCAAATCCCGGTTGATTTCCACTCCTAATCCCGGCCCCATTGGCGCGTGGATAAAGCCTTGGCTGTCGATGACTGGGGGGTTGGCGAGATTGGAGAATCCGTAGGTGTAGTCGCCCATTGGCGGATCGTGCAGTACTTCTAAAAAGGGTGCGTTCCGCCAGGCGCAGGTGAGGTGCAGGTGGGCAATTGTGCCAAGATTGCGCCCGCCGTGATGGGGGCAGATCTGCTTGCCATAGGCTTCGGCCAGTACGCCGATCTTGCGCAGGGTTGTGATGCCTTCGGCCACCATGCTTTCGGGCTGCAAGATGTCGTAGACGTTCTTTTCCAACATTTCTACAAATTCGTGGAGACCGGGATTGTTCTCGCCGCCGGCAATCGCCATATCCACTTCGGCGTTGAGCTTTGCCAGTTGGTCGAAGGCGTAGCGGGGCAGGGGTTCCTCCAGCCAATAGACCCCCAGGCGTTGCAATTCTCGTGCTGTTTCGGCTGCCCGGCGGTAATCCCACAGGATGCCCGGCTGCCAGTTGCCGCTGGATTGGGCCTGGTTGGCGTCCACCAGAATGGTCATTTTGTCACCCACCGCGGCCCGCACCTTCTCTACAATGGCGATGTCCTCTTTCATTGTGGCGCAATGGATACGCAGTTTGATGGCCTGCCAGCCTTCGTCTACCAGCCGCGCGGCCAGGTCGGCCCGCTCGTCTGGGGTAGAGAGGGCCACCATGGAGGCATAGGCGGGCACTTTGTCTTTGGCTCCGCCCCAAAGCTTCCATAAGGGCTGGTTGCAGGCTTTGCCGATGAGATCCCAGAGGGCGATGTCAACGCCGGTTGCGCCCCGGTAGGCCATGCCTCGGGCATAGTAGCGCAGGGTTCCCACATGTTTTTCTGTGTCGAAGGGGTCTTGGCCCACCAGTTTGGCGTTGAGTATCGGCAGCAGATCTGGCGCGACACCAGGGCCAATGCCCACCAACCCCGCGTCGGTGTGAATCTCTACTACAGAGCCACCACCACGGGTAAAATGCATCTTGCCACCCAAATCCCAGGCGGGTTCGATGTCGCCGATGTCTTCGACAACCCGCAGGTTGAGGAGTTTGATTTCGGTGATTTTGATACGAGAGGCTGTCATGGGCAGAGTTTCCTTGTTGGTTGTCAAGCGGATGATTGAACCGAGAGGATCAGGATTTGTGAGGTGGTGTGGGAGAATCGACGGGCTGGAACAGACGGGTTGCTGAACCAGATGAATGGGGTCTGGAAAGATGGATGGGTTGGTTTTGGGTGAGTATTTTATTCCGTGCTCTATGCGCTAAAGTAGCCCCCATTGGGCGTCAATAGCATCTTGAAAAGTGCTGAGCCGCCCGGAAAGTACGTCGTCCACCGCGACCTGTTTTCCTGTGAGTGCCGACTCGTAGATGGCTTCTCCAATTGCCAAGGAACGTAAGCCTTCCCAGCCATCGACTTCGGGGTGTGGACGATGGCCACGCACTGTTTCAAGAAAATCCCAGATTTCGATGGCAAAGCCGTCGTCGGTGCCGCCAGGGAAGAGACGTTCCTTTTCCTCAAAACTGAGGGATTGCATGTGCAGAGATTCTAGTGTATCCAGGGTGTATTGGGTGCCGTCTGCTTGTGTCAGAACACCGGCTTCGTGTTGATCGGGTCTGCGCTCGAAGAGATGAAAGATGCGAAAACGGCTCTCTGTTGTGTCGCGCAGCGAACCACCGCTGCCGTGGAAGATGATGTTGTGATGGGCTTCGCCGGCCGCGGCCAGGCTCCAAGACCAGGTTCCCACAACGCCACTTTTGAAGGTAAAGGTGACAAAGACTGTGTCTTCGGCTGCTTCGCCTAGTAGCCGGGGTGTGCCTGTTTTTAGCTCCCGCGCCACAGCGTAGACACTTTCTACATCGCCAAAGAAGTAACGCATGCTGTCGCAGTAGTGAAAGCCGCTGTCCAACACTGGGCCACCGCCAGAGCGTAGTCTGTCCTGCCGCCAGATAACTCTGGGGGGGAGTGGTTCGTTGCTGGCGGGCGCTACGTGGGGACGGGTATAGTGATGGAAGAACGTTTGGGGCGTGCCCATAAGTTCGGACTGATTCAATATCCAATGAGCCGCCCGCTGGCCTGGCTGCATGCGATGAGGCACGGCAGTTGCCAGGATTTTGCCGGTGCGGTCAGCAGTTTCGGCCATCAAACGACCAGCCCGAATGGTAATGCCCAAGGGTTTTTCGCATAGGACGTGTACGCCGGATTCAAGACAGTCTACAGTGACGGAGTGATGCAGCCAGTGGGGTAAACAGAGATCGGCTCCGTCAATGTACTCCTTCTCCAGTAATTTGGTTGCGTCGCCGTAGACTGTTGGGCGCACGCCGAAGCGTTCGGTCAGTTCTTGGGCCAGCCCATTTGCCAGGTTGATATCCGCGTCGCACACGGCCGTGACGACAAAGCCAGCGTGGTCTCTGTTTTGCAACTCTGCCATTGCTATCAAATGACGCCGCGCGATGCTGCCACAGCCTATGATCGCCAACCGCACATCGCCATCAGCCATTTTGACTCTCCTTGCATCCTTTGGGCCAGTCGTTGAACTGCAAACTTTGTCGTATTCTGAAAATAGAGACAGGCAGCATCAGAGAAACAGCACTTACCCTTTGATACCAGTGAGAGCGATGCCCTGTACAAATGTCTTTTGGAGGAAGAAAAAGAGGAGAATGATCGGCAGGGTAATCAGAACCGAAGCCGCCATGAGCAGCCCCCACTCCCGGCCATATTGGGAACTGTATTCGTAGAGGCCAAGAGAGAGCACGTAGAGCTTTTGATTGCTCAGGTAGATCAACGGCCCCAAATAATCCCGCCAGCGTGCGATAAACTCAAAGATCGCGACTGTTGCCAGGGCTGCTTTGGCCAGGGGCAGGATCACTGACCAATAGATGCGGATTTCGGTGGCCCCGTCCATGCGCGCCGCTTCGGATAGCTCCATGGGGATGCTCATGAAAAATTGACGGAGGAGAAAGATATAAAGTGCGCTGCCAAAGAAGTGGGGCACGATCAGCGGGCGAAAGTCGCCAACCCATCCAATGTTTTTGAAGACAAGAAACAGGGGGATCAGCGTGACCTGAAAGGGCAGCATCAGCGTGGCAACAGTCAGGATAAAGAGGAAGTTGCGCCCCGGCCAGGGAATCCGTGCCAGGCTGTAGGCTACCAATGAACAAGAGAGCAGCGCACCAAATGTAGCCGAGACGGCGATGATAACCGTGTTGCGTAGATAGAGGAAGAATGTGATGTAGGTAACCGTGTTGGGATAGTTGGCCCAGTTGAAGGGGTTGGGAATCCAGATGGGCGGATAGGCATACAATTGCTGATCTGTTTTGAGAGACGTGGAGAGCATCCACAAAAAGGGCAACATAAAAACGAACGCGATAGGGATGAGGCTTGTGTGGATGAGTATGCTGCGGATTCCGCCGCGAATCCGCTTTCGGATCAGGCGATTGCGGGCTGCGCTCGCGTTTGCAGTTGCTTTGTCGGTGGTTATAGCCATTGTCTATCACATTTCTTTGTAATTGTTTACGAAGTGGGGGAATCCGGCACGCTCGTCAGGATCGGTGGACCCTTCGGTCCCTTATGCATTCTCGCCGCCGGCATAGAAAACCCATAGCCGCGCAGAGCGGAAAATGATCAGGGTGATCAGGAGCGCTACCATGAAGAGAAGCCAGGCCAATGCCGAGGCGTATCCCATATTAAAGTATTGGAACGCATTCTTGTATAGATAGATTGAATAGAACAAGAGGCTACCCGCCGGGAAGCCTGTACCACCGG
>JAHEML010000221.1 GCA_024643705.1 Caldilineaceae bacterium
CCTAATTCCTCACAAAAATCTGGGACGCACCCGGGCATACTTTCGCCAGCGATCCCTCTATGTTGCGCGCATGTGCGAACAGTGCAGACGAATGTCTTGCATGGTTGGGTTGCCCTTTCCGGCTGAATCCAGTACACTGGGTTGCACACAGCCCAAGGCTCCAATACCCCGCCCAATTGGCATACCTACTCTTGGCGGGTACTTTTATTCACCAACCCACTCAATAGCGAGGCCGCGTATGGATAGATTCCATTCCTCAGCCAAAAAGACCAGTTTGCCTCTCGACCACTCTCGTCGATGGCTTGTGATTGGGGCACTGTTCTGTCTGTTCTTTTTGATGGCAATTTCAACCCAAAGGGGATTTGCCCAGGAGAGTGCCCCCAGCACCCGAACCTTTTCCATGCCGTCCATTCAACGCCACACAGTAGACGATCCGGATGCTTTCGTCTATACGGTACGGCTGGGCGAATACTGGATTCTCATCGCCCGCAAATTTGGTGTCAGTTATGATGAATTGCGTGGGGCCAATCCTGATCTTTGGACACAGCGGGGCGAGCTAATTTGGCCCGGCGATGAAATGAGCATCCCTGGCCTGACGGCAGCCGACGCCTGGGAGACAATCGACTATGTGGTGGAACCGGGTGATTCTTGGTATGCGATTGCCCATAAGTTCGGCGTCACGTATTGGGATTTGCGCCTGGACAATCTGGGCCTTTGGCGTATGCGGCAAACTGTGATCCGCCCTGGCGATGTGATGCAGATTGTCAACCCCAAACCATCTGTACCCGTTGCGGTAGAAGAGCCGGGGGATGCGAGCGCAACCGCAGAAGAATCCGTGGCGACCGAAGCACCGGAGGAAACGCAGCCGGAAGAGACTCAATCGGAGGAGACCCAACCGGAGGAAACCCAACCGGAGGAAACCCAGCCAGAGGAGACTCAACCGGAAGAAAGTGACTCTCAACCGGCTGCACCTGATACGACCGCACCTGATACGACCACACCGGGTGGATTGCCCACGACCACTGTCGGCGGCCCTGCATTCATAGTCACCAATCCGCCAGCCGACGCACTCATCTATTCTGTGCGTACCGGCGATAGTTGGTTTGGCATTGCCGCACGCTATGGTTTTACATTCGAAAACTTGCGTACGGCTAACCAGGAGTTGTGGGCACTGCGCGGCCAAAATATCCGCCCCGCTGACGAAATGATCATCCCCGCCCACGGCTCGCCACCGCCCCCTATGGAGATACGCACAGCGCCGGAAGATGGTGCCAAGGATGGCACTGATTCTATGACCAAATACACGGTGCTGGCCGGTGACACCTGGGAATCTGTGGCGGCCAGTGTGGACTCAACAGCAGAAGCCCTCAAGGCGGCGAACGTAGACGTGAGTAGCCGGGAGCTTGTACCAGGGGACGTGATCAAGATTCCGTAGCTGCGGCAAGAGGAAATGGGTAAAACCTAAAAAAACGGGTGAGATCGAATGCTGATCCCACCCGTTTTTTGTTCCGGGCTTCTCTTCTTTTTATGAAAATCGACGGCATCTCTGCCATTTGTGCGGTCAAAAACCGCACCTACAAAAAAATACTTTGCGGAATGCTAATATCCCAGGGATTTGTTCACCACATTTTCCAGGGGTTCACCTGCGATGAAATGGCGCAGGTTTGTCTGCATCATCTGCATCACATTGGCGTGGGTCTGGCGAGACGTGGGTGAACAATGGGGGGTGATGAAGATGCGCGGCGCATCCCATAAGGGATCGTCGGCGGGCAGAGGCTCGGTGTCGGTTACATCCAACCCTGCGCCCAGCAATTTGCCGCTTTGCAGGGTGGCAAGCAACGCTGCTTCGTCCACAATGCCACCGCGGGAGACAACCATAAAAATGGCCGAATCCTTGAGTAACCCCAACTCCCGTGCCCCAATCATGCCACGGGTCTCCGGCGTGATCGGCACTGTGACGATCACCACATCGGATTTTGCCAGGAGATCGTCCAGTCCATCCAGCAGGCCCAATTGGGAAACGTAGTCGGGCTTGGCAACTGGATGGGCGTCCACCGCAATCACGTCCATCTCGAAGGCAACGGCCCGGGATGCGATGTTGCGCCCGATGTTGCCCAAACCGACGATGCCCATGGTCAGCCCAGCCAAACCGGTGAAGGGCAGATTTGCACCACGAATCCACTCGTGGCGCTTCTGCGCTTCGTAGAGTTCGTCGAAGCGGCGGGCTAGATGGACGAGCATTCCAAAGGCATGTTCGGCGATGGTGCTGGCGTGGGCGCCTCGGGTGTTGGTGACGGTAATGTCGGTGGCGGGCAGGCCGGGTGCGTTGCGCATCCACTCCACGCCTGCGCTAGACGACTGAATCCACTTCAGGTTCTTCAGCCCTTCCAACAATTGCTGGTCGACGCCACCGAAAGCAGCTTGGGCATCCGCGCCCACGGCGATGATCTCTTCCGGCGTCTCGCCGCTGACAAATTCCACGTCTGGGAAGGCATCGCGGAACATGTTCACATAATGGCCTACCCAGGCTTGCGTAATTACAACTTTCATCGGGGTTTCTCCTGTCATTCTGGTTTGTATTTGATGAAATAAGAGCCGAAAAGCCCTTATTGTACAGCCGAACCTTATCCTTTTCCGTGTACCTCTACATCTGCGTCATCGATCTTCCAGCCGCCATTTTTCCAGAACAGTAGAGTCAGTACGGTAGAGCTATCGGGTGAATTTCCGGAACGATTCCCGGTCTTGATGGGTGGGTGCAAGTCGATGTGATGTGCTGGATGGCGCCAGATGGGTCAAGTCGGGCGTCACTATAGCATAGGATAGGGCATGGCTCAACCGGGTGAAACGGTCACACGACCTGGTTTTGCAGCGGTTCGCTGCCTTTGGTGAGCCTATCCAGATTCTCCAGCAAAATATCCAGCACATTCTCTTCGTACATGCGTGTTTCGCCTGCGGTGTGGGGGGTGATCAGCACATTTTTCATGTCCCAGAAGGGGGAATCGGGAAGCAGTGGCTCGTCCCAAAAGTGGTCTATGGCCGCACCGGCAATGGTGCCGTTTTGCAGGGCGGCAAGAAGGGCCGGTTCGTCAACGCAGCGTCCACGGGCCATGTTGACCAGGTAGGCGCTGGGTTGCATGGCAGCCAATGCCCTGGCATCGATCAGATTGGTGGTTTCGGGCGTGAGCGGGCAGGTGAGGGCTACAAAGTCGGCCTGGGGCAGCAGGCTCAACAGGCGATCTGGTGTGTGGACTTCATCTGCGACACCCTGGGCGGTGGATGGGTCGCGCTTTGTGCCGATGACCCGCATGTCAAATGCTTTTGCCAGATGGGCCAGGCGCGAGCCAATGGCTCCTAGCCCGACAATCAGCAATGTCTTGCCGCCCAGTTCATCCTCACGTTTGGCAAGGTCGGAGATCATGCCCCGCCACATGTGCTGGCGCTGATTGTCGCGGCCGGTGTGAATGTGGCGGGCGAGTGCCAGAATGCAGGCCAAAGCATGTTCGCTAACGGCGTTGCGGTTGACTCCGCTGGCATTGGCGAGACGAATACCCCGTGCGCGCAGTGCCGCCTGATCAAATTGATCCACACCCGCGCCAATGGATTGGATAAAGCGCAGTTTGGGCGCATTATCCAGCAGGTTATTCTGCCAAAAGCCAGAGACTACGAGCACATCTGCTTCGGGTAGCCGCTGGGCCAGTTCTTCCCGCGACCACGCCTGAAAGTGATGAATGCCGCTGTTGCGCTTGGCAAAGGTGGCTTCCATTTGATAGGCAACATGCGCGAAGCAGATAGTCAACTGGGATTGCGAAGGGAAAGAAGTCGCCATTGGGGTCTGTCCTTTGGTTGGGGTGAGCAGTGAGATGTGAGCAGTGAAACGAGAAAGGTAATTATTGAAACGGCGATCACCTTTCTCGTTTCAGCTTTTCTTGGGTGCGCCGCATAAATCGATCCATTTCGACAATCACCCGGGTATGCGATCCTTCTCCCACCTTTTCTACTTCGTCGTGGGCCTCAACGGCAAAGGTGAGCCGTCGCCCGTCGATGGCTATCAAGGTAGCTTGGGCGCGCACGGACATCCCGATGGGGGTGGCAGATATGTGGCGCACATCCAAATGGGTTCCCACCGAGGTGGAGCCTGGGGGCAGATGTTCCATCACCGCGTGCACGGCGGCGAGTTCGAGCAGCGCGACGAGAGAGGGCGTGCCGTAGACCGGGACAAGCCCGCTGCCTAAAGATGCGGCCGTGTTTGAGTTGTCCACAATTGTGGTGGCTGTGCCTGTGAGACCGTGGGCGAGGGTCATGCGGATTGGGCCTGTCGTGGGTGGAATAGGCTGTCGTTCTCTGGTATGATACGGCAAAGAGAGCGTCGGAGCAAACACTTTTCAACCCCAGGAGTCTATTTTGCGCAAATTGACCGCTTCTTTCCCTTCCCTGCTTGCAGGCATTGCCCTGTCGACGGGTCTCTATTTTGTGGGGGCTTCAACGTTTGGCGACCAATTGCCACCTGTTTTGCTCTGGTTATTGGGGGCTGGTTTGGTCACATTTGGCTATTATGGCTGGGATAAAGCGCGCAGCAAAGGCGACAGGCGACGGATCCCAGAGTGGACGTTGCATGGGTTGGCCCTGCTTGGTGGGGTTGGCGGGGGTTGGCTTGGTATGTTCGCTTTTCGTCACAAGACCCGAAAAGTACATTTTCGATGGATTCTTGCTGGCGCAACATTGCTCTGGGCATGGCTGCTGTTGCAATAAAATACCTGTTGTACTGTGGTGTTTGCTTAGAATCCCTGGCATATTTCAGTTGACCAAAGTCGCCAGTGGGTGTAGGATGGAATCATCCAATCAGCCTAGGTCTTCCTATATTCTTCCTGCTGCTCAAAAGGAGCTTTACAATGGTTGCAATGCGTCGTCGATTGCGTCATCCCCTCTCGTTCATTCTTTCGTTCCTGTTAATTCTTGCAAATGTCACCATCGGGCTTGCCAGACCTGCCCAGATGCCTTCTGCGCAAGAACCGATGCCGGCCATTCTCGTGGCAGGCCAAAGTTTTCGTCCCGCCGCGGGTGAAGCTCCGTCTCTGCCCCCAGGCTTGTTGGTGGCATCTAATGCCCAAAACCAAAATGGCTACTATATTGTCCAATTTCCCGGCCCCATTTTGGCCGAGTGGCGGGCTGCGTTGGAATCGACAGGTGCACAGGCTGTAGCCTATCTACCCGACTACGCCTACAAAGTCCGCATGAACCCCGGACAGGTCAAGCAGGTAGAAAAATTGGAGAATGTGATTTGGGTTGGCGCTTTCCAACCTGGCTTCAAACTCAGCCCAGACCTGAAGCAAGATGGCGTGAATGTCTTCAAAATCCGGGTGGAGAACGGAGCCGACTTTGGCCTGACCCGCGCGGCGATTGCCGCCACTGGCGCTGACCTGTTGGGCGGCGACGGCAGTGTTTTGGTCGTGGCGGCAGATTCGAACCAATTGACAGGCATTGCCCAGGTGAGTGATGTGGCCTGGGTCGAAAACTTCGCCCTGCGGGAACGTCACAACGAGATCGGCGGCGGCGTGATTATGGGCGCGAACGTGGCGAATGCTCCCCATCAGCCTAGCGGCCTGAAATACGACGGCTCGTCCCAGGTTGTCGCGGTGGCGGACACAGGGTTGGGCGGCGGCACACCGGCCTCGGTTCACCCTGGCCTGGCTGGCCGCGTGAACCAGGTTTTCGATTGGCCTACCCAATCGGTCCGGCGTTGCTACACCGCCTACCCGGATGGCGCACGGGATGTGGACAGTGGCCACGGTACCCATGTGTCGGTTTCTGTGGCTGGCGCGGGCGATGGCAACGGCGTAGGACGGGGCACGGCCCCCGCGGCCCATTTGGTCTTCCAGGCTGTTGAAGACTTTGTAGATATGTATGCCCAGTGTACTTCTTACCCCGACGGCTACTATCTGACTGGTCTTCCCGACGATATCCGAACACTCTTCCAGCAGGCCTACAATGCAGGAGCCCGCATCCACTCCAACTCGTGGGGCAGCGATGCTGCGGGCGATTATACCTTGGACAGCGCCAATCTGGACGACTTTATGTGGAACCATCCCGATATGCTGGTGACCATGTCCGCGGGCAATGCAGGCATCGATGCCAATGCAGATGGGGTTGTCGATCCCGACTCCACCGGTTCGCCAGCTACAGCCAAGAACGTGTTGACTGTGGGTGCCAGCGAGAACCAACGCACGGACAACTACCCCTGCGACAGCGGCCTGACCGGATGCAACGGTGGCGTGAACAACGTCTTTACCTACGGCGGTGCGTGGCCCAGCGACTATCCAGCCAATCCGCTTTTCAGCGACTCCAGCGCAAACAACAAAGAACAGATGGCCGCATTCTCCAGCCGTGGCCCCACCGACGATGGACGCATTAAGCCCGACGTGGTGGCCCCTGGTACGTGGATTCTCTCCGGCTATTCCGACCTTTTTCAAGAGGGCTACGATGCTGGCCCCAACGCCCAAAACGGTGCTTGGCAGTACGATGGCTGGGGCGTTCCACTGAATGCCCAGTATAAATGGATGGGCGGTACGTCTATGTCCAACCCGCTGACGGCCGGTGGAGCCGCGGTTGTGCGTGATTATTACAACAAAGTTCATGCGCTCAATGCCAGTGCCGCTTTGGTAAAG
>JAHEML010000222.1 GCA_024643705.1 Caldilineaceae bacterium
CGATTTTGTGCTCGCCAAAGACAGGCGCACCGGCGACGACATCTGGCGGGCCAGTTTCAACATTGGCACGCTCGATGCACCCATCGTCGGCAACGGTTATCTTGTTGTGGTGGGCAGCAGGGGCACTGTGCTGATTTTGGATGTGAACCAAGGGGCCACCCTGGGTGGAAGCTCGGTTCCTGCCGACCTGGTCGGCCCGCCTGCTGTCAGCGCTGGAGAGATATTCTTGACCGGGGACAGCGGGCAGATGTTCAAAATACGATGAAAGAGACCACTTCCATGCAGGCTACCACTTCTGTTCCGTCTCCTCGCCGATTGGGCCAGACCATGCCCGGTTGGGATGCGCTGTTGCTGCTCGTTCTTACCTTGGCTCTGGTGCGCGTGGACAGCCTGGCCGAAGCGGCTGTTTTGCCAACCCTGCGCCAAGATGTGCTCTCGCACCCGCTTTTGGGCGGTCTATTGCCAGCGGCGGGTATCGCGGCCATGGGTGAGCGATCGCCCTGGCCGGGTGAACCCGTCGGGTTGTTGCTGATTGCGCTGGCTCTGGGCTTCGTTTTCATCTATCTGTTGGTTGATCTGGCTCAGCCGGCACCCTGGCGCAGCCGAGCAAAATGGGTGCTGCTTGCCCTTGTGCTGACGACGGTTCTGGTGTTGCCAACGATTAAACTGGCCTTGTTGCGCCAACAGAGCGGCCCTGCCAGCTACTCCCACGATGGAGGTGTGATCCAAACCGAAGCAACAATCGAGTTTTTGTTGCAGGGACGCAACCCCTATGTGGAGGATTACACCCAGACGCCCATGGCCGAATGGGGTTTCGACGAATTTCGCACGGCCCTCTACCACTACCCCTACCTGCCCTGGACATTCGTCTTCAGCGCTCCGTTCTATCTGCTGGGCCAGACCGTGGGTTTTTATGATCAGCGGCTTGTCTATCTGCTGATGCTGGCGATTGCTCTGGCTTTTGTACCCCGACTGCTGCAAGGCGAACGCAACAAGCTGGCTGGGGTGATGCTGCTGGGGCTGAATCCGCTGATGGGTCTGGACGTGATCTTCGGCCAGAACGACTCGTTTGTGTTGGCGTGGATTGTGCTCAGCTTGGTAGCGTGGCGGCAATGGCAAACCAGCAGCCAAACGAATTGGCGGCTGGCATCTGTTCTGCTCTTTGGGCTGGCCTGTGCCAGCAAGCCTACTGCCTGGTTTTTTGCCCCCTTTTTTGGGCTGCTGTTGTTGGCCGATCAGGTCGATCTGTCTACCCGCGGGTGGTGGGGTTTGTTGCGCGCCATACCTACCATCCTGCGTCGGGTATGGCCGGGATTGCTGCTCTTTGTATTGTTGGTAGGTCCCTATGTTGCGTGGAATGCGGATGCTTTCTACGACGACGTTTGGCGGTGGAGCAGCGGCCAAGGTGAGACGGGGTATCAAATTTGGGGGTGGGGTGCGAGTAATTTTGTACTGATTTTGGGCCTGGTTACCGATCGTTTCGATCAGTGGCCCTTTTGGCTGCTCGAAGTGACAATGGCTGTGCCGCTTTTGCTCTGGTTTCTGCGTCGTCAACAACAAAACAACCAGCCCGGCCCGGCTTTGTGGCACTATGCCACTCTATTGGCCTTCTTCTTTTATGGCAGCCGCTTTCTCAACGAGAACTATTTGGGCTATCTGCTGGGGTTTTTTGCCCTGGGATATGTGATGAGCGGGGAGGGGGCCGGTGAAGCCAAGGCGACCTATTCGCCCAAAGACGATGGGCCTGTGATAAAGCGATAGGCAGCTTCGACGGCTTCTGGGCGGGATAGTTGGTCGTTGTTCTCTGCCAGGGATACAACCGCCTGGGCCAGAGCCATGAGCGCACCGCTCAGGGCTACCGCACCCGACGCCGAATTCTCCGCGTCGAAAGGCACATAGAGTATCTCATCGGCCCACCGGTTCACGCCCCCTTCCAGCTTGCCCACCACCCCAAGAATTCGGCAACCCTGGCCGCGGGCAAAGGCCAAGGGCTTGGACAGGCTGGCTCCCGTTTCGTCCCCTTCGCCTCCATTGATTCCGATCACCACGTCCTGGGGGGCCAAGCCCGCCAGCCCAATCGCCTGCTGCCTGGGGTCTGGCGAGAGGGTTTCGGCCCGCAGGCCGTGCAACTGCAATCGATCCGCGGCCATCTGCGCGATGGGGCGCATTTCGCCTTCGGCTACGAGCAAAATCCGCCTGGCTGCGCCGATTCTTCTGGCGATGGTTTGTAAATGGGCGGGTGGATTATGGACAAGAATCTGGCGCAGATGGGTGACAGATTGATCGATGAGCGCCTTGAAGAGGGTCGCCGGATCGTTGCCGTCCAACAAGGCTGGTTCATACACAGCGTAGAGTTCTTCTTTTACCTGGGCGCGGATGTCCTGAAGCAGATCGGGGTAGCCACCAAATCCCAACCGCTGGGAAAAGCGCACAATGGTTGTCGTGTCCACACCTACTGCTGCGGCCAGATGGGCTGCCGTCATAAAGGCCACTTCGTAGTAATGGGTCATCACAAAGTCGGCCACTTTGCGGTAGCTGGGGCTAAGATTTGTATGGTTATCTTGAATTTTCTGGCGATACAAAGCGGGACCCCCACGGGTAAGTCTGATCGAATCTCTGGCACTGTACACCATCTATGTTGGCCCCATACCACAGAAATCTCTGCAACCTGGCTTCCGATGGAACCATTTCGCAAGGCTCTTCGTCGACATTTTGAATGGCTTCTATTCTGGGGCATTTTTGGGTGATATGATACGATCCCACCCCAGTTTTGCATCCCGAAAAAGGATCGAGCATTGAGAGCGGACCAACCAAGTGACGCCCGACAATTTTTCGACAACCAAGATGTATACGCTTTTCCAGAAGCATAGATCGCGCCAACTGGGATCGTTGCTTCTGATGGCGTTCTCCGCCCTGTTTTTGCTCGGTTTTCCTGGCGAAGGCCCTATGATTACCTCCGAAGCTGGGGGCTATGCAGTGCAAACTGCGCCGCCGGGCACTGTGCGTGTGCCATCGGATTCGGCCACCAAGCCGGAAAGCGATGCCGAGCGTGTTCGGCGTTTGTTGAAGGAACAATTGGTCGTCGGTCACAACGGCCAGCCGAATGTGGATGGGCAGCAGCTCTTCTCGGTGGCTCTGCCGCTTGTGCAGACAGGCTCGCTCTCCGAGACAGCAACAACCGAGAGCACAGAACCCGCCCCACAGGCTGCCCCACCTGATAGTCCAGCAGATAGTCCAGCAGATAGTCCAGCGAATAATCCAGAAGATAGCCCAACCGATCGCCCACCTGTGCCAGCTCCGCCATCGGCCAGAACAATCGTGTGGGATGGCCAACCGCGCACAGTCCGGGTTCCTGTGCTGATGTACCATTATTTGAGCACACCGCCAGCAAACGCAGATGCCTATCGTCTGGATCTGTCCGTGTCGCCCGAACTTTTTGCGCGCCAGTTGGACAGGATGCAAGCCGAAGGCTACACCACCATCAGCCTCTACGATCTCCTGGCCTATCTGTGGGAAGGCACCCCATTGCCCGAAAAGCCCGTGGTCATTACCTTTGACGATGGCTATGTGGACAACTATTTCAATGCGTTTCCCCTCTTGCGCCAGCGGGGTATGATCGCTACGATTTTCGTGATCACCGATTTTATGGACGAAAACCGCGAAGGGTATTTGACCTGGGATATGGCTCGCCAAATGCTGGCAGACGGCTTCTCCATCGAATCTCACGGGCGGAATCACATCAGCCTGAAAAACCAAAACCGGGATTATCTGGTTTGGCAGGCTCTGGGCAGCCTGGAAACCATCGAATATGAAATGGGCGTGCGACCCCGCTTTGTCACTTACCCCGCGGGCGAGTTTGACGAACAGACGATTGCTATTTTTGAAAGTGCCAACTACTGGGCCGGGTTGACAACTATCCAAGGGGCCACCCACAATACGGATGAACTATTCCGCCTGCATCGGGTGCGGGTGCGCAACACTACCGACCCAGACGAACTCATCCGCGTATTGGGGTTGGACTGGTAAATCTTCTTTCCGGTTGCCCATCCAACGGAGCAAACATGGACAACAGTCGTTATCTGGCAGGAAAAAGCGCGGTCATCACTGGCAGCGGGCGAGGGATAGGTCGGGGCATTGCCCTGGCCCTTGCCCAGCGGGGTTGCAACATTGCGGTGAATTACGCCCGCCACCGGCAAGCCGCCGAAGAGACCGCCGCCGCCATCGAAAAAACTGGCAGCCGGGCGGTGGTTGTCAAAGCCAATATGGCCCAGGAAGAAGATGTGCAACGGTTGGTAGAGACGGCTGCCGAGAGCTTTGGTGGGGTTGACATCTTTGTTGGCAACGCGGCCAGCGGGGTACTGAAACCAGTGTTGGAAATCACGCCAAAACATTGGGCGTGGTCGCTGGATGTCAACGCCCGCAGCATTCTCATCGGCGCGCAGGTGGCCGCCCCCTTTATGCAACAGAAGGGTTGGGGCCGGGTACTCAGCGTAACGAGCATCGGCAGCCGCCGGGTGTTGAGCGAATATAGCGCGGTGGGCGTGAGCAAAGCTGCTATCGAGACAGTCACCCGCTATCTGGCTGTCGAGCTGGCTCCCTTTGGGATTATCGCCAACTGTATCAGCCCCGGCGTGGTGCTCACCGATGCGCTGGACTTTTTCCCCAGCAAGGCGGAGATCATCACCAACGCCGAAGAGAGGACGCCGGCTGGGCGGCTGGTCACCCCGGAAGATGTGGGGGAGCTGGCGGCCTGGCTGTGCAGCGATGCCGCGGGGATGATCGTGGGCCAGACCATCGAGATCGACGGGGGGTATACGCTGCTGGCCTGATCTGAAAATAGAACGCTGATGACACGGATCGGGCGGATACCCGCGGATACACATAGACGATCTGGTAAAGAAATCTGGTAAAGAATGGAGTGCGCTCCATCTGATTTGACGCGAAAGAGTTGAGATCAGGGATGATCTCAACTCTTTCGCGTGTTCTGCTTATTCTGCTGCTTTATGTGTCGCTCTGTTGCCCCCGTGCCACAAACTGCTTGACACCCCGTACGAACTTGCGCCGAGTGAGCAGCACCCTGTGCTTGCACGTGGCGCAGACAATGCCAATATCTGCGCCCACCCGCACAATTTCCCATTCATCACCTCCGCAGGGGTGCTGTTTGCGCATACGCACCACATCCCCCACGTAGAGTTTTTCGCTGATTTCCATCGATCTCATCCCATACCCTGAGTTTTAGCCAGCAATCATCGGTGTTGCTCCGTCTGCACTATCCAATGCCATCTGGCGGCGGGAGCGCAGAACGCCACCCAGGGCCAGGGCAAAGCTTGCCAGATAGACCAACCAGCCGATGAACGGAATACGCCCAACCACCACGATAAGCAGAACACCAATCAGCAAGGCGATCGTCACACTGGTTGCCCGCCCTGCCTGACCCACAATGCGCTGGCCCAGCCACAGCCCTGTAATCAGCGGGCTAAAGACCCACACCAGGGCCAGACTACCTGCCAGGAAGGAGAACATCAACAGCGCAGGCAGGGTTCCCCAGAATATCCATGTCAACACCACAAGCAGCACCGAGAGGATAGGGATAAATACGAGTAGCGCGCCGACCAACAAACCGAAGAGAGCCGATTCCAGGGGCTTTTCTTCGATGGCTGCCACCGGCGTGGATAGGAGCGATGGAGCAAAGCGCAACAACAACCAGCCCAACAGGGCAAACCCGACCAGCATGAGTACTGTGCGGATCAACCACCCAACCATGCGCGCGACTATGCTGGCACTTTGGGCAGTTGTACTTTGAGGCGCTTCATACTGAATATCTGCCGCCACTGCGCCGGGAATATCCACCTGCTCTGGGCTGCGATAGCGCAACATGCCTGCCACTGTGCTACCTTCATCCACCCGCAGCGTCGCCACGTTCAGGTCTGCGTTGCCCCCAACCTGGCCCACAAGCTCCATTGTGCCCATGCCAGCCCAGAGATCACCGGAGACGTTGCCAGCCATGCGGCCACCGCCACCGACGATGATCGCATCCCCGCCCACCTGGGTTGTCTCGGCTACTCGAATGCCCTGCTGAATCGAGTGGCCGCCAAGCTGCATAGGGATGTCAAATTCTTGCCCGCCTCCGCCAGCAATAAAGAGGTCATCGCCAATTGTGCCGCTGACATCAATGCCACCACCGGCAATGCGAGCATCGTCTAGCAGGTGGCCCCGCACCACAACGCCGCCACCTGCGGCAAAAAGATCACCCTCGACAACGCCGTTGATCTCGATATATCCGCCAGCCACAAAGAGATCGCCTTTGACAGTGCCGTCGATGTAGATTTCTCCGGCTCCCACATAGAGATCATCATTGACGACCTGATCTGCCGCCAGCCGGTAGACATTCTCATCACCGGCGAATTCGGCGGCCAGAGCGCTGCCGCTGATCGCCAGCAATAGCAAGCCCACCAACAATACAATCGGCCATTTTTGTCGAATTTGTGATCGGTTCATCCGGTCATCTCCCATTTATCCCTAGCTCAGTATGATTCAGCTACCGTAGTCAAAGATCAGTACGTCTCTGTCTGGCTGAAAGTTGCGGCGTGGGGAGCCATGGCGTGTGGCAATGCGAGAGAAACTCTTCCGTCAGCCGTTCAGCCGCACACCGGCAAAGAG
>JAHEML010000223.1 GCA_024643705.1 Caldilineaceae bacterium
GGGCCGAGGCGGGGGCGTCTTTGTGCGCAACGGTACAGCCACCATCACCCATAACACCATCCAAAAGAACACCACATCTTTTTGGCGGACGTTGCTCTTCAACCAGGCCACGGGGCTTGGGGTGGGGGTCTACATTGCCGGGACACAAGATGTCGCGTTCAGCGACAATCTGGTAGCGGACAACACCATGCCCTTCCGCACGGAAGCAGTGCTGGTGGGGCAGATCACCGAAACGATCACCATCGAACAGACCGATCCGCCCACGGTGGTTCCCCCCGGCCCCATCTACGAAGATCGGGTGACATCGGACAACGGTGGCGGCCTCTTTATGCGGGATGGATCAGGAACCTTCGTCAACAATCGCTTCGAGGGGAACAGCGCCTCTCTCCACGGTGGCGGCCTCTTTTTTCAAGATTCCACCATCGATTTTATCAACAACGTGGTTGCCCAGAACAGCGTTGCCGTTTCCACCAGTTTGGGCAGCGCGCTCTATTTCAGCGGGACCAAGGCCAGCCTGGTGCATAACACGATTGCCAACAATCTCCACAGCCACAGTGATGGACCTTTTGGTCGTAATGTTGCCATTTTTCTCATGGGAACGGGCAACAACCTGATCATGCTCAACAACATTATCGCCAACCATGATATTGGGGCCAGCGGTGATGAAGGGGTCAGTATTGCAGGCGGGGGCAATGTCTGGTTTGGCAACAAAATTCGTCCATGGACCCAAGATCTCTTCCCGGTGGAGACGGTGCATATTCTTGGTGACCCGAAATTCATCGACGCAGCTTCGGGTAATTTCCATATTTTGCGGACGTCCGCGGCCCACTCGGCGGGGGTGAGCACCCAGGACGCGCTGGGCTTTGAGGTGGCTGACGACGCTGATGGCGAGACGCGCACTGCCCCACCGGATGCCGGCGCTTTTGAGCATAAATATACCCGTGGGTTGAATCTGGTTCAGGATGCCACGCCGATCTCCTTGAACAAAGGCATGACCGCGCGCTATTTGATCACCGTGACCAACAACAGCCTTTCGTCTATCTCCGGCGTGGAGATTAGCAACGTGTTGCCACCCCGGCAGAGCCTCTCGTCGATCACCAGCGACCGGGGAACGTGCAGCCAATCCCCTCTGAAATGTTCGTTGGGTACGCTGGTTGTGGGTGATGTGGTGGTGGTGACCATCCAGGCAACGGTGAACGGTGATCCTGTGCCCGGCCAATTGACCGAGATGGTCAACACTGCCACGGTGAACTTCCCTGGCATCAACCCGGCAGACAGCGACACGACAGTGAAGGCGATCACTTATTTGCAAGACCTGGTGACAGACCTGTCGACCCTGCCCCCGGTCCCTTTCTATTCGGGTGGCTGTGCGGTTGACCTGAACGGGAAGATCTTCACGTCGGTGCAGGCGGCTGTGACGGCCAGCCTGAACGAGGCGGATGTGGTCAAGGTGAGCGGCAATTGTGCCGGAACCCTGAAACTGACGAAAAATCTGACGGTACAGGGCGGTTGGAGCACGAATATGCTCGGCTATGATCCCGAACTATACCCCACCACATTGAATGCGCTGGGTGGAGGCACGGTTGTTTCGGTGTCGGGGCAGGGGGTGGAGCCTCGCGTCGAAAATATGAAACTGACCGGAGGCCGGGGCGTCAAGGGCGGCGGTATTTATGTGAGCGAAGCCAGCGCTGTCTTTAGCAACGTGGTGGTGGTGGGCAATACGTCGGCCAGCAGCGGCGGCGGCGTCTATATTGATCAATTCAGCGTGCCCGAATTTTTCGACAGCGTGATCGAAAACAACAGCGCTACCACGGCAGGTGGGGGCGTTTATATGTTGGAGAGCGGCGCTAAATTTAACAATGTGATCATCCGCAACAACACAGGGGCCATCGATGGTGGTGGTGTCTATGCCCGCAAGGGCGCGCCGGAATTTGCCAACAGTACCATATCGGGCCACACGGTCAACGGCTATGGGGGTGGCTTTTTCCTCGACGAAACAAGCCCGCAACTGAACAACAATACCATCGAGAACAACAAGGCGGCGGTGGGCGGCGGCGTCTATGCGGTCAAGTCTCCCGCCACCCTCAAGTTGAACCGTATTCTGGGCAACACGGCCACGGCTTCGCCCGAATTTATTCTGATCATTCCATTGGAGCCGGGGGGCGGTGGGGGTGTCTATGCCGAGCGCAGCGACATTCGGATTACGAACAATGTGATCGAGCTGAACAGAGCGAACGGGGGCGACGGCGCGGGGATCCACCTGTGGGATTTCCGCCAGCCGGAAGTGAACGGCAATGTGATCGCCAAGAATCTGGGCACGGGTGTCTATCTGCGCCAAACACCGGCCATTTTCAAGCTCTACATTCTGGTTCCGCCGGTGTTGCCGCCACCATTTGGGCCGGAGCTGATCCTGCCCATCCCCACGCCTGCGGCTGTGCGTATGCGCCATAACACCATCGCCGACAACAGCGGTGCGGGTATCCATGCCTTTGGCGAAACCAACATCGAGTTGGTGAATAACATCATCTACAACAATAGTGGTGGTGGCGTTGTTACAGAGGAAGAAGTCTTCTTCCATCTGGTGATCATCTTCTTCAGCATTCCCTTTGTGCCTGTTCCTATTCCCATCCCAATCCCCATCCCGGTCTTCTTCCCGCCCACGGCCAATGTCTCATACACCTACTGGGGGGAGGGCGGTCCGGCCGTCTCGTCATCGGGTGCTTTTGCCAAGCTTAACCAGGACACCGACTTTTCCGGCGAGAACCCGGCTTTTCAAGACCCGGCCCAGGGCGACTATCACATCAAACGGGTCTCGATGGCCTTTCAGATCGGCAAGAACACAGATGTGGCCGAGGATATGGATGCAGACGCCCGCACCCAGGGCAAGAAGGCGGATATCGGGGCCGACGAATATACCTTCCGCGAGACCCGCTACGCCAAGCCCAATGGGGGTGGCGACGAAAGCTGCCTGAACTGGAAAAAGCCTTGCTCGCTCCAAAATGCGATTGACTCGGCCAACGATGGCGATCTGATCAAGCTGGATCAGGGTAACTACACCACGCTCACCAACCGTGACGGTCATTCGACCGTGGCGTTTGTGGATAAGAGCATCACCATCCAAGGCGGCTACTGTTCCACAACCGTTGCCGCCAGTGGCCCTATGGATTGCGACTGGGAGCGCCCCTTCCCCAACCGCTATCCCTCGATTTTGGGGCCGAGCGGCGGGCGGGGGTTGACGATTGTGGGCGAGGTGTCGCCGGAAATTTTGGATGTGGAGATCAGCGGCAACCGCGCCACCGAAGGGGCGGGGATGCATGTGATCAGCGCCACGGCCTTCTTTAGCGGCATGAAAATTTATGGCAACAACGCCACCTTGGGCGGCGGCGCTTACTTTGTCGGCGCCAAATCTATGTTGTCCAACAGCCAGATTCACGACAACAGTGCCCAGCAGGGCGGCGGCATCTATTTTGATCAAGAGAGCGAGACCACCATCTTTAGCAGCACCCTTGCCAACAACCGGGCCAGCCAGGGCGGCGGCATCTACAGCAATCTCAGCCCGGCCATCGTCATCAGCAACAGCATTGTTGACAATACGGCCACAAGCGGGGGGGGCGGCATCTACCTGATCGATGGCGAGCCAAAGGTGCAGGACAACCTGGTGGAAGGCAATAACGCGCCCTTGGGAGGCGGTCTCTTTGTGGATGCTGGCGCGCAGACTGTGATGAGCAACACCGTGCGCGCCAACACCGGCGACCAGGGCGGCGGCATCTACATCATCCGCAGCGAAGGGGCCATAGACAACAACATTGTCATCGGCAACGTGGCGACAGCTGATGGCGGTGGAATCTATGGCACAGACGCCAAGGCCACCATCAAAAAGAACCAGATTTTCGGCAACCAGGCGGCCAGCGGCGGGGGCGTGCATCTCTTTGCGGCCAGCGATCTGGCCCTGCTAGGGGACAACATTTATGGCAACAGTGCGCCCCTGGGTGGCGGTATCACCCTGGACGCCTCTTCGGCACTGATCGAGCAGAGCATTGTCAGCACCAACACGGCCACCACCGGCGGCGGTCTCTATCTCGTCAATTTTAGCGCGGCGTTGCTCAAGGAAAACAGCTTGAACGGTAACAGCGCCAGCGGTGAAGGGGGCGGGGCTTATCTCAAATTGAGCGATGCCGCGTGGACCGACTCGACTTTTGTCGGCAATGCGGCCAACAGCGGGGGCGCAGTTTTTGCCAAGCTCAGCGCCATGTTCTTTAAGAATAATACTGTGGAGGGCAACAGCGCGACCACCCTGGGCGGCGGCGTCTATTTGGACGAGAGCGACACCAGCGTGGAGTCGAGCCGCTTCTACACCAACACGGCTGGGGGCGACGGCGGCGGCCTCTACATTCTGCGCTCCAGCGGAGCCAAGGTGACGGACAGCGAGCTGCGGGGCAATCAGTCGAGCACCAACGGCGGCGGCATGGTGATCAACGATAGCAACCTCACCCTGAAGCATAATCAGATCACCGCCAACACCGCCGGATTGCTCGGTGGGGGAGCCATGATCAACAAGAGCGTCCTCCAGGCGCAGCGGCAGCTTGTGGCTGGCAACAGTGCCCAGGATGGTGCGGGCCTCTACATGACCAACCGAGCCGATGGCCTTTTCTATTCCTCGGTGCTTATGGACAACGTGGCAAGCGGCCAGGGGGGCGCGCTCTATCTCAACGGTTCGTCGCCCAGCTTCTTCCAGACGACCATCGCCCGCAACAGCGGCAGCGAGGCAGTCGCCATCAACGCCTTTGGCCTCAGCCTCAGCGCACCAGCCTTTATCAACACCATCTTTTCCGCACAGCCCGTGGCAATCTACGCGACGACCAACAATTCGGCCACCCTGGATGGCACGCTCTGGCATCAGGTAAACAGCGAGTGGCTCGGCCCGGTGACCCTGTATACGGGCACGGTCAACATCTACGGCGATCCCGGCTTTTTGGCCGATGGGTATCACATCGGCAAGACATCCCTGGCGGTGAACAACGGGGTGCAGACAAAGGCCGCGGCTGACATCGACGACGACAGCATCCCCCAAAACGATTTTCCTGACATCGGGGCCGACGAGTTCCCCGTGGAGTGCGCAGCTCAGATCGCCAGCAACCCATCCGTCACCTTTGCCGATGTGCAAACCGCGGTAGACAGTGCCCAGCCCGGCGATCTGGTCAAAGTGGCGGGTACATGCAAGGGCGCAACCACCCGCAATGGGCACACCCAGTTCCTCTATCTGGACAAAGATGTTCACATTCAGGGCGGCTATGATCCCGACGCGTGGGATGTCTCGTATCCCATGACCCAGGCTACCGTTTTCAATCCAGAGGGCAAAGGGCGGGGCATCTACATCACAGGCAGCGCCGAGCCGATTGTCGAGAGCGTGACCCTGCGCGGCGGCAGTGCCGAGGGCCAGGGTGGCGGCCCCGACGGGCAAGACGCTGGCGGCAATCTCTATATGGAGGGAGCCACAGCGACCTTCAGCAACACGCTCTTTACAGCGGGCGTCGCCTATTATGGGGGCAGCGTCTTTTTGTCCAACAGCAGCTCCCATTTCATCACAAACACTTTCACGCTGAACTCGGCGGCCGCGGGCGGCGCGGTCTTTATTCAGGGGGGCGCGCCCACCTTTAGCCAAAACTACTTCGAGTCGAACGGTGTCACCGGCGATGGGGGCGGTCTCTTCCTGACGGCCAGCCAGGCAATCTTGGAGGGCAACATCCTCAAGGGCAACACCGCGGCCACCGCGGGGGGCGCGGCTTTTCTGGATAGCAGCCCGGCCACTTTTACGGCCAACACCATCAGCGGCAACAAGGCCAACTCGGCCGCGGGTATCTATCTGGATGCCAGCGATGCAACGGTTGCAGATAACCTTTTCGAGGAGAACGAGGCCCAAAACGCGGGTGGATTGCAAGTGGCCCGCAGCAACGGCGCGTTGGTCACCCGCAACCGGGTACAGAGAAATGTCGCGCTCAACGGCAGCGGCATCTATGTGGAGTTCAGCGATATCGAGCTGAGCAACAACATGTTCATCAGTAACACAGCCAAGAGTACGGGCAGCGGGCTGTATGTGCTTGGGGCCTCGCCCCAGATTTTGCACAATACCTTTGCCTTCAACAGCGGCGGCGATGGC
The DNA here is from genome assembly GCA_024643705.1 of Caldilineaceae bacterium. GTDB lineage: Bacteria > Chloroflexota > Anaerolineae > Caldilineales > Caldilineaceae > JACQGT01. The sequence goes on from JAHEML010000223.1 coordinate 6,158, forward strand.
AGCGTGATCCTGGTGAGCAATGTAGGGTCAACCAGCAGCGCGCCCCTTTTTAACAACAATATAGTGGCTCACCAGACCACCGGCTTGGTCATTCACCCCGGCAACAGCGCCACCGCCGACGGCAATCTCTGGTTTGACAACCAGAACGATACCGACGTGCTGGGCAGCTTGAGCGAAGGGGCCAGCCGCCTGACAGTCGATCCTCTTTTCCAGAACCCAGCCATATTCGACTTCCGCTTGCAAAGCAGCAGCCCGGCCATCAACGTCGCGCTGGATTCGGCGGTGGACAGAGACTTTGAAGGGCAGCCCCGCCCCACAGACGTTGCGGCGGATATCGGGGCGGACGAATACTTTGCGCCGGATATGGCTCTGGCTGCATCGGCCACACCAGACCCGGCCCTCGCGGGCAGCTCTGTCACCTTCAATTTCCAGGCGATCAATGTGGGCAATGTGCCCCTGAACGCAACCATCCGTGCG
>JAHEML010000224.1 GCA_024643705.1 Caldilineaceae bacterium
AGCGGGTATGGCCGATACCCACATGGCCGTTGATTGGGTCATCTGCCAACAATTTTTCCAGGCCAGCCAGTTTGCCCTCTTGCCGACGCACATGCAACCCGTTGTCGCGCCAAACAGCCAGGCCCGCCGAGTCGTAGCCCCGGTATTCCAAACGGCGTAAACCATCAACAATCACGCTGGCCGCGTCCCGCGGCCCAATATAGCCAACAATACCACACATAGGGGTTCTCCTTTGATTGGGTGATAGCAAAAAGAGCAGTCGGCCACTTGCGCCGTAGTAATTTCTCGACGCACAACCGATTGCTCGTCTGCCAACGCTTGCCGCTTCTGTCCCAGAAATTGCTCTCTGGTTTTGGTCGGCTGCTTCTACTTGTCAAAGGAGGGAATACAACCGCACCGCTGTGGACTGCGCCGAATGGCACAGGTAGCTGGTAACGGTCAGGCCATTGGCATGGCCTGGGGGCATCCGCTGATCTCTCGATTTTCCCGGACAGGTGTCCGGTTAACCCGGTTTCGTTGCCGGGAACCCCTTCCTCGTCACCCGGTGGGGGCTGTGGCGTGGGTCTACTTCCACGATCACTGCAATCAGCCGGGCCTTGCGCTCTCCCCTCGGATTTGGGATCAACTCATCTTCACCTCCTGTACATGGGTAACGTGGGGTTGAAAGGCAACCCGAAGCCAGTCTACCCAGCAGCGACAGAATGTGCAAATGCCATCGTTTGCCGAAATCGCCCCGAACTGTTACCTGTCCTGTAACGTTCATGCCCTATTCTAAACGGGTGCAACGCAGACGCCCAGCATGATCTAAAGCAAGTGGGCAAAGCTTGGCAAAGACCCAACCCACCTCACAACTACAGGAGAAAATGAAATGGCAAAAATTGCAGAAATCGAAGGCATTGGCGAGGTCTACGCAGCAAAACTGGCCGCAGCGGGCATCACCACCACCGAAGGGCTGTTGGCTGCCGGAGCCACAACGGCCAGCCGCGCCGAGTTGGCGGCGGCTGTGGGGTTGGAGACAGCAACCATCCTCGGATGGGTCAATCGGGCCGACCTTTTCCGCATCAAAGGCATTGGCAGCCAGTATTCCGATCTGCTGGAAGCCGCCGGTGTGGACACCGTGCCAGAATTGGCCCAACGCAACGCGGCCAATCTCCATGCCAAACTGGGCGAAGTCAACGCAGAGAAGAAGCTCGTGCGCCAACTTCCCACCAAAGTGATGGTGGATCAATGGGTGACCCACGCCAAAGAACTACCCAGAGCTGTCTCCTACTAAACACGTAGACCTTCTAAACACGTAGACCTTCCAACCGGTCAACGATCGGTGGTTGGCAGATCATGCCCCACCAACCACCGATCTCCTTCCTCATCCCCCCAACACTTCAGCCAACACATCCATGCCCTGCTCCACCAACGCCATCCTGGCTTGATTGCCCATATGCCCAACACGGAAGACCTTGCCAGCCAGGGGGCCGTAATTGCCACCCACCACCATCCCTTGGGCTCGCAGCGCGGCATCCAGGCGGGGCCAATCCCACCCGCTGGGAATATGGGCCGCGGTGACAGTGGGTGCGGCGATCTCAACCCGGCGGGGATAGAGTGCAATGCCCATCTCGGCCAGCCGACGCCGACAATAGTCAGCCACCTGCGCATGACGGGCATAGACATTCGTCAGCCCCTCGTCGATCAGAAGTTGGCAGCCGGCCTGCAAGGCGGCCATGCCATGCCAGTTGTGGGTATAGGGCAAATAGCGCTGGGCCGGGCCGTCTCGCCAGGGGGCCAGAGCATCGTAGCCAGGATAGCCCACCGCTTCGATCACATCCCATGCTCTGGGGCTGACTGTCACCATGGAGAGGGTGGGCAGAAGGCTGAGAACTTTCTGGCTACCCAACAGACCCAGGTCGATGGCGCATTCGTCCACCTGCACTGGCACGCCGCCCCCACTCGCCACAAAATCCACATAAAAGAGCGCGTCCACCTCGCGGCAGATGTCCCCCAACTCTTTCAGCGGGGTCAGTGTTCCGCTAGGGGTTTCGCAGTGGACGGCTGTCACCAGTTTGGGTTGAAAACGGCGTGCCACCCGCCGCACCCGATCCGGATCGGGGATATCGTCGTAGGCAAAGCCGACGGTTTCGACAACCGCGCCCAATTGGGCCGCCATCTCGCCGATGCCGTAGCCGAACAGCCCATTTGCCACAGCCAGCACCCGATCGCCGGGGCGCAGCACGCTTTTCAGCGCGGCCCACAGGGCGAGCATCCCTTCCCCGCTATGGATGGTCACATGATTGCCTGTGCCCAGGATCGTCTGCAATTGACTTTCGCAGGCGGCATAGAGATCGAAGAAGTCTGCTTCCAAATCCGGGCTGCCAAAATTGATCTGATAGGGATCGCGCACGGCTTGGGGCACAGAAACAGGGCCGGGGACAAGCGGGATGGGGTAGGTTTGCATTGGTTCATTGCTCCTGGTGGTGAGTGATTGAAGATTGATTCCGGGAATACCGGCGAACTTTGTGGATAATTTACGTGGAGTGGGCATGAATTGTTGCCACGCCAGGGGGAGAATGGGTATACTATGCTCAAACCCTGTCTGGCAGGCCAACAGCACCAAGGGCCAAGAGTCTCCTGAACAAACGGTGGCTCGATTGGCGCACCCAACAGCCTCTCCTTCCACACCGCCGTAAAGTATTTGCTGGGGATTGACCCCATCGCTCATTGAGGAGAATGCATGTCAAACTTTGAATACGATTTGCTCGTGATTGGCTCTGGTCCTGCTGGTCAGCGTGCGGCCATCCAAGGGGCAAAATTGAGCAAACGTGTCGGCATTGTCGAGCGCAAAAGTGTGCTGGGCGGCGTCTGCATCAACACGGGCACAATCCCCAGCAAGACCCTGCGCGAGGCGGTTCTCCATCTCTCAGGCTATCGAGAGCGAGGCCTGTATGGTGCGTCCTATTCGGTCAAGCAACGGATCACCATGGAAGACCTCCACTTTCGCACCCAGCATGTGATCCAGCACGAGCTTGATGTGACCCGCCATCAGTTGATGCGCAACGACGTTGAATTGTTGCTGGCCGAGGCCACTTTTGTCGACGCCAACACCGTTCGCTTGAATTATGTAGACGGCCACGGCTATCGGGATGTCACAGCAGGTGCGATTGTGATTGCCACAGGCACAAGCGCTACCAAAGACGCCCACATTTCGTTCGATAATCGCCACATTCTCATCAGTGACGATATTCTTGACCTTGAACATTTGCCCCGCACCCTCACAGTAGTGGGCGCAGGCGTGATCGGCATAGAATATGCGTGCATCTTTTCTACCCTGGGCGTGCGGGTGACAGTAATCGACAAACGGAGGCGGCTCTTGCCCTTTGTCGATTCCGAAGTGACCGATGCTCTGGCTTACCACATGCGCTCCAGCCGGGTGACATTGCGCCTGGGCGAAGAGGTGAAAGGTTTTGAGGTTGTCGAAGATGCCCAGGGCAACACCCGGGTGCATACCCATCTGACCAGCGGCAAACATATTGTAGCAGAGAGCGCGCTGCATAGCATTGGTCGCACGGGTGCCACGGGCAAACTGAATCTGCCAGCAGCCGGTCTCACGGCAGATGATCGGGGCCGGATCACGGTCAACGATCGATACCAGACCGACGTCCCCAATATCTACGCAGTGGGCGACGTGATCGGTTTTCCCAGCCTGGCCTCCACTTCCATGGAACAAGGCCGTTTGGCTGCGTGTCACGCGTTTGGGGTCGAAAGCCGTAGCAAACCTAGCCTTTTCCCTTACGGGATCTACACCATCCCCGAAATTTCCATGGTGGGCCGCACCGAAGAAGAGTTGACAAACGAGGGCATCCCCTACGAAGTGGGCAAAGCCCAATACCGGGAAATTGCACGAGGCCAAATTATTGGGGATACCACAGGGATGCTCAAATTGATCTTCCACATGGAGACGCGGGAATTGCTCGGCGTCCACATTATAGGCGAAGGCGCCAGCGAACTCATCCACATCGGCCAGGCGGTGATGGCTTTTGGCGGCACACTGGACTACTTTGTCAACACGGTCTTCAATTACCCAACCTTGGCCGAATGTTACAAGACCGCGGCCTTCGACGGGATTAACCGGCTGGGCTAACCAAAATGGGCCAGTGCAGCCACCCTGCACCCGCTCGCCGAGCATGCCACAAGTACAGGAGAACATCGATGGTTGCATATGGGAAGCCCAACCTGCTGTACATTCATTCGGATCAGCACAATCCATATATCACCGGCTGCTACGGCGACCCAATCGTGGCAACGCCCAATTTAGATCGGCTGGCCCAGCAAGGCGCACGCTTCGATGCGGCTTACTGCTGCTCACCCATCTGCGTGCCGTCGCGCATGTCCATGCTCACCGGACAACATCCCTATCAAAACCAGGTTTGGACAAATCTGCACGGCCTGGATTCAGCAATCCCCACCTTTGCCCATGGGCTGGGCGCGGCGGGCTATCGCTCGGTGTTGGCTGGGCGCATGCACGTGCGCGGCCCCGATCAGCTACACGGCTATGCCGACCGGCTGGTGGGTGATCACAACCCAAACTACATCGGCGGCCCTTGGAACGACATGGGTGTTCTGCTGGGCACAGAGACCCCCGTGCGCAAGACCCTGGCAACTTCCGGGTCGGGCCAAGTGGCCTACCAACTCCACGATGAAGATGTCGCCAACGCTGCGGTGGACTTTCTCAATCGCTACGGGGTACAAAAACGTGGATTTCCCGACGCGCACCCTTTCAGTCTGAGTGTCGGTTTTATGCTGCCCCATCCGCCCTACGTGCCCCGCAAAGAAGATTTCGAGCGTTATGATGGGTGCATCCCCATGCCCCGCAAACCCGTACCGTTTAACAAAATCAACCACCCATATCTACGCCTGTGGCGCGAACATACAGGCAGCGAAACAGTCAGCGCAGAAGAAGCACGCAACACCCGGACAGCCTATTGGGCATTGGTGGATGTGGTTGACCAACTAGTCGGCCAGATTCTACACGCCCTCGAAGCCAACGGGCTGGCAGACAACACCCTGATCATCTACACGTCGGATCATGGAGATATGATGGGGGAGCACGGCCAATGGTGGAAACACCTTTTCTACGAAGAATCGGTGCGTGTGCCGCTAATCATGGCGTGGCCGGGCATGATCCCTCCGGGCCAGCAGTGCGAGCGAGTGGTGAGCGCGCTGGATGTCAACGCCACCATCCTGGATGCCCTGGGCGCGCCCGCCTTGCCTGCCTCGCCGGGCCGCAGCCTGATGGGGCTTGTATCGCCACACCCAACCCCGCGGGCCATTGCCCCAGAGCGTTGGGACGATGTGGCTTTTTCGGAATACTGCGAAGACCAGTACAGCCCGCCCGGAGGGTGCTATCATCGAATGATCCGGCGCGGCGCGTGGAAGCTGATCTACTATCACGGATACGAGCCACAACTCTTCAACCTGCGCGACGACCCCGACGAACTGATCGACCGGGCGCAGGAACCAGGCTTGCAAGAGGTTCGCCAGGCATTGACCCGACAGGTGTTGGACGGATGGGACCCGGAGGCTATTCAGCGTTGCATGGCCGACAAACGTGCCGACAACGAGATTTTGTCGGCCTGGGCCAAGAACATTCAGCCGCCCAATCAATATCAATGGACTGTACGGCCAGAGATGAATTATCTGGACAACGTTCGCGGCTGAACAGCCACAACCTCCTTCTTTTATCGTCACACGGCAACCCATGAGCGCTAACATCCCGACTCCGGCCCAACCCCAAACCATAGAGCATGCACTGCCCGAAGCTGTCTGTGCCCGCAACAGCCTCTACCTTTCCGGCGCGTTTGGCGCGGGGAAAACCAGCGCGGCCCTGGCGCGCATCCGCTGGTTGCTGGGGCAAGAGCGGGTGCGGGGCGACGACATTCTGGTGCTGGTTCCCCAGCGCAGCCTGGGCCGACCCTACACCGCAGAGTTGCGCGGGCCAGACATTCCCCCCGGCCCACCCGTGCGGGTAACCACCTATGCTGGGTTGGCCCGTGCTGCCGCCGAACTCTATTGGCCCCTGGTTGCGCCCCAGGCTGGATTCTCCGATCCGGGCCGAGAGCCGACCTTCCTCAACCTGGAAACATCCCAATACCACATGCAGCGCTTTGTCGAGGCGGCCTTCGAGCGTGGCGAATTTGACGCCATTCGTCTGGAGCCAGGCCGGGTGGTCAGCCAGGTGTTGGATAACCTGAACAAGGCCGCACTCCACGGTTTTTCTATCGAGGACGCTTACCAGCGTCTCGAACTGAGCGTGCCCCAGGGAGAACAGATGGCAGCTCGTCTCAACGTGCTGCAGACAGCCAAACGCATCAGCCGGGACTATCGCGCCCACTGCCTGGCCGATTCCCTGGTCGATTTCAGCCTCTGGATCGGCCTGTTCAACGAGCAGGTGCTGCACAACGAGTGGAGCCGCACCCACCTCTTCCGCTCCCATCGCCACCTGATTATGGACAATGCCGAAGAGGATACCTACGCGTCTCACAGGCTGGTGGCCCGCTGGTTGCCCCACCTGGAGAGTGCGCTGGTCGTGAGCGACGACGATGGCGGATATCGGGTCTTTCTGGGGGCAGCG
>JAHEML010000225.1 GCA_024643705.1 Caldilineaceae bacterium
GCCCTGTTCCAGCAGGGGGATCAGCACATCGGTCACCCGCCCACGGACGCCCTGGCTCCCATCTTCTGTGGTGACCACCGTCTGCATACGAGTCCCATTTACACCGCTCAAGGCCTGGAAGCGTTCGGCATAGAGAATGTCCGCCCCGGTGCGCGCCCCAATCACAGTTGTGATCGCCGCTGCTACGCCCAATTGGGTGCGGGCCAGCCAGTGCAGAGGGGCCACCCCATAACCGCCACCCACCAGGGCTAGCCGCTCCCCTGTACCCCCTGTAGCCTCTGCGCCCTCACCTTCTACCCCATAGCCTGTCCCGAATGGACCCCGCAGCCAGACAAAATCCCCCGGCTGCTTTTCGTGCATCAGGCGGCTGAAGGGGCCAACTGCTGTGATCATCAGGGTCACCGGTTGGGCGCTGACCAGCGAAAATGGCTTTTCGTCGAAACGGGGCAACCAGGTCATCACAAACTGACCAGGGTAGGCGTCCAGCGCGGCGTCCAGTGTGAAGGTCTTTGTGCGGTAGTTGTCGCTTTGAATGTCGAGAATGCGCACCCGCCGGGGCAGCGAGAAACGCGTATTGTCTGGAGTCACACTTGTTTGTCGTTGGTCGATCATCTTAATAATCCCATCATGGTTTTGTTGCTTCAAGCACAAGCACCTGGGGTAGAAAGCGCGCAATATCCCTGGTGTATTCGTCTACATCTGGTTCGTCGGCCCAACCGGCTGGCAAGGGCAACTCTCGCAAATCTGTCAACTGGAAACTATTTTCGTGTAGTAATCGAAACCACTGTGCCAGGGTTCTGTGGTGAGAAACCATAGCCACATCGGCCCCTGCAAAGTTCCAGCGTAGGGGCGCACCATCAAAATAGCTGCGTGCGGGCAGAACCGATTCCTCCTGCATCTCTTCGTCCCAGAAACAGGCGCGAATGGGGTGATCCTGGGCGAAAATCAGCCGTCCACCGTGACGCAAAAGCCGGTTGCATTCGGCCAGAAAATCGGCTATAGCGCCCACATACTGTAAAGAATAGATAGCCACAATCGCGTTGAAGGAGTCATCGGGCAGGGGGGAGAGGTCGGTCGCGTCGGCCTGCAAAAAGCTTAGATTGGCATTTGCCTCGGCGACCCGGCTTTGTGCTAGGGCGATCTGCTCGTCGCTGATATCCACCCCAGTGACGCGCGCACCTTTGAGGGCTAATGCCAGGGCGTAACTGCCAGCCCCGCAGCCAATTTCCAAGATATCCAGCTCGGCCACCGACCCCAAAATGACTTGGGTTTCCTGGGCTGCCAGCCGAATCATGGTTGCGCTGTCTTCGTGTAGCGAATTATAGGCTTGGGATACCTGATTCCATGCAGCACGTTGATCAGTCACTGTTTGACAATTCCTCATGCGGTGGGTGGCAGTGCCTGGAGCCGATCGTTATTGCATGTGTCGGCGAGCATGGAAGTGAGCAGCATCGAAGCCATGGCCGAGATTGTTCCGGCAGAGAGTAATTCTGCTGCGGTGATCTGGACCGAAAGTTCTGCCAGAACCCGGTTGACAATCCGGCTTGCGCTCACCGAATCCCCACCCAATGTCAAGAAATCGTCGCGAATGCCAACCGGCTGAATGGCAAGAATATCCTGCCAAATGGAGGCCACGTGCTTTTCCAGGGGAGAAAGGGGCGGGACGAATGGAGTGCTCAGATCGGGCCGGAACGAATCCAGTGCTGGCAGACGGCTGCGATCTACCTTTTGATTGGGCGTTTTAGGCAGCTCGGGCAAAAAGACAAAGCGTTGGGGCGTCATGTAGGCTGGCAGATTGGTAGACAATTGTCTGCGCAGCTCGTCACTTGTCCATGATGCTTGGGGTGCTAACACAAGGTAGGCGACCAGAACTTCTTGCTGGGCCTCTGTGCCTTGCAAAACGAGACTGGCTTCGGCAATGCCGGGCAGAGCCAGCAACATCGCTTCAATTTCGTTGACATGCACTCGATACCCATTCACTTTCACCTGGAAATCTTTCCGTCCCAGATGTCGCAATAGCCCGTTGGCCTCAAAGCGCCCCATGTCTCCTGTCAGGTAGAGGCGTTGGCTGCCAAAGCGCGGGTCGATCCGGAACTTTGCCGCGGTCAATGCGGGCTGGTTCCAATACCCTTGGGCCAGATAACTGCTTTGAACAGCGATCTCACCTGGTTCACCTGTTACTACTTCATCACCCTTTTCATCCAACAGGCGGATCGTCATGGCTGGTGTGGGGAGACCCAGCGGAACCACTTCCCAGTCAATCGCTTCGTCCTGGTCGATCAGCCATTCGGCCATGCGCCCAGCTTCGGTAGTGCCCAATCCGGCGCTGATGAGTGCTGTTGGGAAAATGTGCCGATATATCTCCACATCGCGCCGATAGTTTGTATCGCCGCCGATATGAACAAGACGCACGGCAGGTAGTTGACGGCCATTGGCTGATTCGGCAATCAGGCGAATGGTGGTAGTCATTCCGGTAAGAACTGTGACGCGAGTCTGCTCCAGCCAATCGATCAACTGGCTGATGTGGCTCTGGCGTGTGGGGAATATGGCAACGCAAGCTCCATAACAAAGAGGCCCGAACAAGGTCCAAAAGGTGCCTGCCCAGGCCAGCGCGCCAAAGGTGGTTACCCGATCCCCATCGCCAAGGGAGCATAGGCTAGCGAAACCGGCTGCCTGGGCCAGAACCGAATGGTGGGTTTGCACAACGCCTTTGGGCGCACCGGTGGAGCCGGACGAGTAGTTGAGAACGGCGATCGCTTCGGGAAGCGGAATGGTAGAGGCTTGTTCTGCCGAGAATTGGCCCACAGTTTCAACCGAAAAGATCGGCTTTTCCTCGCCTGCTAACCGGCGAGCCAGGTCCATATGGGCAACGTCGCTGACGAACATGACATTCGCTACATCGTCGAATTCTATATCGCCCAATTCTACATCGTCCAATTCTACATCGTCCAAGATGTGCCTGTAGAGCTTCTCGGAAAAGGCATCGTCAAAACCAACGTAGGCTTTGCCTGCTTTGAGCACCCCCAACGCCGCCACCAGCGCCATCACATCCTGGCTGACAAAAAGTGCTACCACGCCGGGCGTTTGCTCGCTCTGGGCCAGAAGCCCATTGGCGAAGCGGTTTGACATCTCGTTCAGTTCCCGGTAGGAGAGTTGCTCGCTTTGGTCGTAAACAGCCACCCGCTCTGGAAAGCGACAGACCATTTTGGCAAAACGGCCGGGAACTGTCTCACCAACTGCGAGCCAGTCGAAGTCCTCGCCTGGGTTAACTTGTTGTCGGTAGCGCTCCCGCACCATCTGCTGTCGTTCGCGGAATGCGTTTGCCGGGGCTGTGCTGGAAAGCTGGAGACTCATAGATTGCATGCACTTTGCGAGCGTGGACGTGGTGAATGAAGCATCATCCCTAGAGGGCCAAACGTGTCAAATCAAAAACAGGCCCGTGGGTGCAGGCCCGGGTGATGCCGCCGTTGGCCGTGGGGATGACACAGGCCAGGCAGGCCCCCACCCCACACAGGATATCGGCCTGCACCAGCACCTGGCAGAATCCTTCTTCCAGTCGGAAGCGTTTTGCCTGAATCAGTTGGGCCAAGGAGTTGTACCGGCTGCTGGGCAATCCGGCGCAAATCTGGTCGGCCCAGAGCAGGGACGACGACAGCCCTCGCTCCCAGGCTGATTCGTCGGGTGCGGTTTGCACCTCCACGGCAATAGGCAGATGAGAGAGTGCGACTTCGTCCAGGGGGGCATTGGTACGCAAAAGCAGCGTCACCCGTCCGCCCCTGTCCAACATCGGTTCCATCAGTGCGAGCAGGAGCGCCAGCCAGCCTGGATTGTCTGTCAGATCGGCCAGGAGCAGCAGATTGCGGCCAGCCGTGGGAAAGGAAAAACCATTTCCAAAGGGGCCAAGCAGATGTACCGGGGCGCCTTCGGCCCGGCGACGAAGCCAACCGTGGCCGGGGTCTTCGTCCGGTGGCAGGTGGAGCAACCACTCGTCTTCTCTCTGCTGAACAGCATACAGGGGTCGTCGCAAATAGAGACCCCAGTCGGTCGGCTCGCCATCTACTTCGTCTTTGCAGCGGGCCAAAAAATAGCGGCCCGATACCATATTTGGCTCTGGGGCGATCCCTTCCGGCATTTGAAGAGCCAAGCAAGGTGCGCCAGCCAGCCAGCGAACCGTGCCTTTGATCTGGGCGTGGAAGCCAGCTGACCCTTGAAGAGTGCTCACGAATACGTGTCCTGATGTGATAAAATAACTGAGCGTCCGATCCGCGTTATTGTGGCACAAAAACTCAGGAACTTCCAATCCATGACCTTCCAGCGCCCCAGCACCGCCGCCCGTCGAACACCCCTGCGCGCCGCGATGATCCGTTTCCTGAACCGAGACCTGCCACTTGATCGGATGATTCAGCCCCGGCTTCTCTGGCCTCTCTACCTCTCTCCCTGGCTCATACTGATTCACCTTCTCAACCCAAGCCCTATTTGGATTTTGCTGGTCATCACGTTGCTCGGCGTCTATGCTGCATCTTATTATTGGGTGCGCCGCCAAACGGGGACGATTAACCTGGAGCGGCGGCGACGGGGCAGTATGCTGGTGGCGGGCGATTCGTTGCAGGAAGAGTTCATACTCCACAACGAGGGCATTCTGCCCCTTCTTTGGCTGGAATTCGACGATGACTCTTATCTGCCGGGGTACAATCCCAGCCAGGTGGTTGGCTGTGGCCCCAATCAAAAGTACACCTGGCGGGCCGAGGCCACCTGCGAGCAACGGGGCGTCTTTCGGTTGGGTCCCCATCGCCTGTCGTGCGGTGACCCCTTCGGTCTTTTTCGTGTAGAGATACAAGGGCGTAACAGCGAAGCTCTGCTGGTCTACCCCAGGGTGGCCCAACTGCCGCCAATGGAGATGCCCCGGGGCGCGCTTGTGGGACGAGATCGTCGCCGCCGTCCTCTGGCCGGGGACGACAGATCCCCGGTGGTGCGGGGCTATCGTCCAGGGGACAGCCTGCGCCATATCCACTGGCCCAGCACGGCCCATCGGGGCGATCTGATGGTGAGCGAAGTCGAGGCAGAGCCAAGCGGTGATCTCTGGATTGTGCTGGATTTGAACGCTGCCGCCCATGTTGGCTCTGGCCCAGCAAGCACGCTGGAGTATGCGATTGTTCTGGCCGCCAGCCTGACAGCCGAATTGCTGTCGGGGGGTGATCGGCGGGCGGTTGGGCTGTTGGCTTCTGGCACTGGGCCAAGCGGCCCTCTCTCGATCACGGTTCCGCCCTTGCCGGGGAAGGGCCATCTCTGGCAGGTACTGGCTGCCTTGGCTCCGGCCCAAACGGGCGATACACCCCTGGATGCCCTGTTGCGCCATAACCGGGATATTCTGGGACGGGGACAGACAGTGGTGGTTGTCACCCCGGATTTGCAAGCAACGTCGGCGGCGTGGATGGCCGAGTTGCTTCATCTGCGCCGGGCCGGGGTTGTGGGCAGCGCCCTGCTTGTGACACCCGCCGACACCGATGCCGACACCGACACCGACACCGGCACCGGCGCCGACACCGACCCAGTGACCGGCAAAGAGATGGTGGAAGAGGTGCTGCGAGACCTGCTGATCCGGCACGAAATTCAAGCCCAATTTCTCCAGGCAGGCACTCCATTGCGGGCATCTCTCACCTATCGCCGGCGACGTACAATCCTGCGCACCACACCTACTGGCGGTGTGGTTGTCCAGGAAATCGAAGAGGAGGTGGGTTAGTGGCGGCAGGTACGTTCGATGTTCAGGAGCAGCCCCACGCTTTTGTTCGCTTACTGCGCTGGGTGGATCGCCATTTTCGCCCCCACTTGGGCTGGACGATATTGCTGGCTGGCCTGGTTCTTGCACTCTTGCCAGCCAGCGGCGTGCGTAATGCCCGCTGGATCAATATGCGTTCCAGCGGCGTGCAGTTGGAGTGGATTGGCCCAGTTGCCCTGCTGGTCGTCTGGTTTTTGATCGCGACTGTGGGGCGGGTCAAGCGCCGGTGGGGCAAAACGACTGGCACGGTTGCTGGCACGCTTGCAACCCTGTTTTGGCTTCTGCTTGGCTTGGCAACACTCACCCAGGTGATCATCGACTGGATACCCGGCACTGGTGTGTTGAGAACCGCGTTTGCCACGGGCGCATGGCAACCCGTAGCCGAGGGCATTGTTGCCGATTGGCTGAGCCTTGTCTGGCGCTTTGGCGAGTGGCAACGGGGCTTTCTAGCCGGGGGCGCGCATCAGGACGATCTGGTCTTTCTGTGGCTGGCGGGCGCGGTGATCTGGCTGGCAGTGTCGGCCATGGCCTGGCTGCTCTTGCGCACCCGCAATGGTCTTGTCGGTTCGCTGCCTGTTTTGTGGCTTTTGGCGACCATTCAATTCTATGGCTCTGGCGAGCGCTTTCCGCTGGCACTTGGGCTGGCAGTGGCGCTGGCCCTGCATTTCTGGCTGGATCACCGTTCCCTGGAAGACGAGTGGCAGGAACGGCATATCGACTATAGCCCCTCTCTGCTGCTCGATAGGACGACCACTGCCGCTGGGCTGATTTTGCTGGTTACGCTTGTCGGCCTCTTTTTTCCCGTGATCTCGGTGAATAGTCTGGCGTGGCGGG
>JAHEML010000226.1 GCA_024643705.1 Caldilineaceae bacterium
GAATGAGGAAGATGCTCAACGCAGAAATGAGCAGCAGGAGTAAGGCTGGGGCTGCTGCTCTGGCAAAGAATGCCTCATCCGTGGCAGACCATATCTGGGTCGCCAAGGTGTTGAACCCCGTCGGCCCTAGCAGCAGAGTGGCAGGCAATTCTTTCAGCGTGGTCAAGAAGACCAAGGCCATTCCTGTCAAAATGCCGGGCCGTAGCAGGGGAATCGTCACCCGCTGGACGACTCGACGGCGTCGTAACCCCAGGCTGCGGGCGGCTTCCTCCAGTCGGGGGCTAATCTGTTCGAGAGTGCCTTGAGCACTGCCGACAGCCTGGGGCAAAAAGCGCACCACATAGGCAAAGATCAACATTGCCAACGTCTGGTAGGCCCAGGGCGCATAATTGGACCCAAAAAAGACAAGGCTTAGGGCAATGACGATTCCAGGTAGCCCATAGCCAATATAGACAGATTGCGAAATCAGGCCCGTGAGTCGGGACGGGTAGCGGCTGCTGCTATAGGCCACAGGCAACGCCAGCAGAATAGCAACTCCGGCCGCAAGCCCCGCGGCATAGGTGCTATTCAGGGCCGCCTGCCAGACTGGCCCCAGAGACTCGCCTGCGGCCAGTCCTCGGTAGAGCCACACGATCACGATACCAGTGGGCAGCAATAGAGCTGCTGTCACAACTGTTATGCAGAAGAGTAGCGCAGGAGCAAGCCAATAGCCCAAAGCAATCTTCGATTTGCGCCGAATAACACCTGCACTGCTGCGATAGTAGCGGATACGCCCTCTGGTTCGACGCTCGGCCACCATCACCAATACAGTCATTAGTACCAGGGCCAGAGAAAGCAAGGAAGCCAGGCTGCGGTCGAAGCTGCTGAGGTATTGGACGTAGATTGCCCGGGTGAGACTATTGAACCGCAGCAACGAAACGGCCCCAAAATCGCTCAACGTGTAAAGCAGAACGAGCAGACAGCCAGCGGTAATGGCCGGGCGCAGATTGGGCAGCGTGACCCGCAGAAACGCACGCAGCCCGCTCTGCCCCAATGAACGGGCTGCCTCTTCGATGGCTGGGTCTAGATTATGCAGCCCGCTTCTCACAGTCAGGTAGAGATAGGGGTACGTAAAGAGAGTGAGCGCCAAAAATGCACCAGGGAAGCCGTAAATTGAGGGCAGCCTCTCCACCCCTAATGGCGCCAAAATCTCTTGGACCATGCCTTTTGGTCCCAGCAGTGCCACCAGGGCAAAACCTCCCACATACGACGGGATCACCAAGGGCATGGTGATCAATACTGTCCAGCCTTGGCGCCAGGGCAAGTCGGTGCGAACCGTTAACCAAGCCAGGGGTACTGCGATGAGCAGGGATGCAAGGGTGACTGCGAGGGCCAGGGTAGCACTGTTGCCCACGCTCTGCAAGGTGCGGGCGCGAAAGACCAGGTCGGCGGCCTTGTCTATGCCTACGCCGCCCGATCGAAAGAGAAGATAGCCAAGGGGCAAGAGCATAGCCAAGGCAACCAAGAGGCTGAATATCTTAAGCAGAAGACGCATTGACTATTTCTCGCCCTGTTACGATTCGACCCGTTACGGATCGACCTGGGGTAGCCCACCTTTTGAGAATCCGTCAGACCCAAGCAACCCGTAGGCCCTGCGGGTTTCCGGCCACACCAGCCAAATCAGCCCGATGATAGGCTGAAATAGCGGAAAGTAGCCATAGTCGGCTCCAAAGTGGCGCCAGACCGTGCGCCCGATCAGATCGGGATAGAGAAAACTAGCGGTGCCGATCACCAGAGTCATCATGGTTTCAAAGCCCAGTACGGCCAGCGAGAGCCGCCACGCCCAACCGGCTCGTTTGGCAAAGCCGATGGTGGCTGTGAGATAGCAGAGGGCAGCCACCGCGCTGAGTGCTGGGCCTGTTCCTCCAATCGAAAACATCTGGTAAATGGCGCGTACCCCGGTGGAGAGCGCCAGTAGGGGATAGGAGATTGCCAGAATTGTTCCAGAGATCAGTACCATTTGTCTGTAGGTACTCTTCGAATCTCTGGGCTGTTGTTCGGCCACAGGATTGGTATTGGGGGACATGGAAGCACCTGTCTTGAATTGGGTTTACTGGCCGGCCACCAGGGGCAGGAATTGAAGTCTGACACTCGGTGAGATGACGAAGATGGTCCTGGCCGACGGGCCAACAGTCGGCTCCGGGTTGATTACCACCACCGGAATATCACCATTATCAGCCAGATCGGCTGGGGTTAGGGTTAATTGCAACTGGGTGGGGCTGACATAGGCCGCAGACCGGATATCACCATTCCAGACCACAACAGCGCCCTCGACAAAGTTG
This sequence comes from Caldilineaceae bacterium, assembly GCA_024643705.1. Classification (GTDB taxonomy): domain Bacteria; phylum Chloroflexota; class Anaerolineae; order Caldilineales; family Caldilineaceae; genus JACQGT01. The sequence goes on from JAHEML010000226.1 coordinate 2,322, forward strand.
GAGCCATTGATACTCACTGTGCGGCCACTGCTGCCAGCATCTGCGCCCGCAGGCGATAGGCTGCCGATGGAGGGTTGCGGATTGTTGAGAACGAAGGGGAAGCTAGCCGTTGTCAGCTGCTCTATACCGTCCACCCCAAGAGATACACTATACGTACCCGCTGCAGTTGCCATAGCGACGGGAACCACTGCGGTCAGGGTCGTGGAATCGACCAACCCCGTCGGAAGCTCTGCGCCATTCCATAGCACCACATGACTTTCGTCAAAGTTGGCACCGCTGACTGTCAACCCAATATCCATCCCGCCTACCTCAGACGATTGGGGATCGACAGATGCGACGGCCGCGATCAGGCCCAGATTAGTTTCGGCCCAACTTTGGGGGTTGAGCATGGCTGCGTCCTTGGGCCACAGGGACGCGTCATCGCCCCCTTGGGCGAAATGCCCAATAGCCAGGGAGAGGCGCTGCTGCCAGCTTCCCAACGCGCTTTTGCGAACAAGTAGCTCGGCCGACCAGATGTCTCCGTGGTCGTAGATGCGGGCCGAGAGGGGATCGGACGGGGCCGCAACAAGGCTGCTCCCATCTCCTTCCAGCACAAAGCGTGTGCCATCCTGCCGAACAAAGTAGCCAAAGTCGCCCGGCTGAATGGCAGAGTCGCCGCTGTTGTCCTTGTCGACCAACAGCCCCGCGTAGCCGCCGCTACTGTCCAGCCCTGAAATGCAAAGCCACAAACTGCTGCTTGTGTGGATAATCTGGGCAGAGGCTCGAGAGCCATTCGGGTAGGCTTCCAGTGGAAGCGGGCTAGCATCCTGATAGCCCGCTTCGTCGCAGCGGCCATCCAGGGTGAATCCGCTGCTTGTCTCCGGTACGCCCAGGGGGGCGACATCAAACGAGACCGAAGACGAACCGCTGAGGCCGTTTGAATCGGTTGCAGTGAGATGTACCGTGTGTGTGCCAGGGGCAAGCCCTCTGATCTCGGCGGTTTGCCCGACCTGCCCGCTCGACCAGACGAATTGATCGTCGGCGATGACCCCATCTTCGGGATCGCTGGCCACGCCATACAGCGGAATCGTTTCATCAGCGCGGAAGAGTTCAGCCGGGGCAGGGCTGGCGATGGTCACCGTAGGCTTGCGGGCCGCCACGGTGAATGGCTGGGAAATCCCCATGCCCGTGTTGTAGCCATCGCTGACAAGTACCCGGATGAGGGCGTTGCTGCTGCCGGCTTCGCCTGCTATGTCCAGGGTGATGGTCTGGGTATCCCCGCCGCTGCCCCCAAAGTTCACCAGTAAGGGGAACCAGTGCTCACCCCCGTTGGGCGAGTATTGGACGGTGTAGAAAAGATGGCTGTCGTCTGGATCGCTGGCTGTCCAGACGATGGTCACTTCGCTTTCCACCGTTGTGCCTGGGGTTGGCTGGCTGACGGCGACTGTGGGCTGGGCAAGGCCAGGGGAAAGAGTGGCAAGAATCATATCATCTTGCATGAGCCGAAGCTGGGCAACGGGCGTTGCGGGTGCAGGCACAAGAAGCTCGAAGGGCTTGGAGCCATCCTGATCACCGTCGTCCACATCACCGAGATCGATGTCGTGGTCGGCCAGGAGTTGGCCCCCAGCGCCGATAAACTGAACGTGATAGGTGGCTTGGGGCGCGCGTCCATCCCAGGCGGGGGCTAAATCGGCCGTCCACTTCTGGCGCTGGTTTTCGCTGGCGGTGCTCATGGGCAATGCCCAGGCATAGTCGAGAGTGCCCTGCTGGTCGTCCATATCAATAAGACCGGCGACACGCACAATTTCGCCGGCCGCACCTGCGCGGGGAAGAGGCACAAAGATGGGGTCGCGAGTTTTGTTGAAGATCGCCCGCCAGGTGTAATCGCTGTACCACTCCGGCCCGCAATAGGACATAAAATCCTTGGTGACCAGAGGATTGATGGGTGTGCGCGCTTGTGGATCGAACCCGATATGGAGGTCAGGGTTATCCAAGGTGAGACCAAAGTCTAGCATGTTGGTTGGGTAGGGATAATTTGGGTCTGGTCCCAGGGGGGCGCCACAATCGATGTGGCGTCGGTCGTAGCTGTGGCCTATTTCGTGGACCATTGTCATCGCCAGCCCATTCAGGCGATTGATGGGGTCCCCATAGGTGGGTACTTTCGTCAAGAGCTGGTCTTTGCCCCGACGAGCCAATCCACCCCAATCCCAGGGCGCTTGCTTGTGGATGATGCCTGCATAGAGAGTGCGGGCATTGTTTGTGACGCAGATAGATGGGTTGTCGGCCCAAAAATCGAGCCATCCCATCTTGGTCAACAGTCCCGAATCATCATCGCTCAGTTCGTAAGGGGTTGAACAAAATGGGCCATAGACAATGCCCTTCCAGCACCAGTCGATCTCGCGCAGGAGGTCATTTTTGGGGAAGGTGATCAGCTTGGCCGTAGGCAACACAGTCTCGGACAGAGCCACAACCTGGCTGACATTGTAACCGTATACGGGTTGATAAAAGCCTTCGGTAGAGACAGGACGCATGACCATGCAGGTGGGGGCTTTTGCTGTAAACAGGAAGTCGCCCTGGATGGTGTTGTCGTTGGGGTTGTCGCTATCGGCATAGACCCGGTAGGGATCGACGACGGCCCGCAGGGTGATGGTTGTATCGGATTGTGCAATCAGGCCATCGCCGGTGCGTGTCCAGCTTTCGGGCAGGCGAAAGAGCCAACCGCCTGTGCTATCTACCCGGTTTGCCAAAGTGAGGCCATCTGTGATGGGGATGGTGATATTTTCGGGATAGATGGGGGAGCCAGGGAGGGGCTGATTATCGCGGGAGCCATGCAGCTCTGCCATGACAGCGCCCACATCTGTGCCATCTTGCAGGGTTGGGTAGAGGCGCACATAGGTAGTTTTGCCGGCCACCAGGGGCACATCGTTTGCCAGCCGTTGGATGCCCTGGGTCATCTCCCAGCCGGTGATGCCGATCTCGCGGACGATGGCGTCGGCATTCAGGGGCAGCCGGACGATGGCGCGGATACCCTGCTGAAAATAGATGCCATCCACGTCGAGATACGGGGTGGCGAAATGGACACTGTCGGCAATGGTCTCGGCTGTGCCACCGGCAATGGGCGCGCGGCGCAGGCGGCGACCAACCAGCGAGACATCTTCTGTCCAGAAAGCACTCTCGCTGTTGGCGTCCAAACCGATGATCCGGGTGCTGCTGCTGGGGGTATGGACGGTGTTGGTCGAGCAACTGCTGCCAAACAAGCTGCATCGGGTGCGGCGGATCCGTTCTGGGTTCTCGTCGCCATTCCACCAAAAGACATTCGATCCATTCACCTGAATCGTGCCTTCGCCCGCGGAGAGAGGAAATTCGACCGTCTTGACCACAGGCCCAGGCACACAGGCCCGCACGCAAAGGCTCAACCGGTTGAGACCATCCGAATCTGTCCACCAAATATGGCTACTCGTGATGCCCAACCCATCAATCGAAGCTTGGCTGGCCGTGGAATAGCTGATCATCGTTGCTGGGGTTCCCCCGCTCTTGGCGACCCGCTTGATGGTGATATCGTCGGGTGTGAATTCACCATTCGTGATCACCTCGATCCAATACACGTACGAACCCCGGAGGCGCAGGTTGCTGATGCCATCCCCGGCCCCGATGCGAGTCCAATCGCCGATGGTGGCAAGGGGCGTGGGGGGGTCGGTTGGTCTGTCACTGTAGATGGCTTCCAGCCTGCCCAGGTTGCGGTTGTAGTAATAGATGCCACTTTCGTCGGCGGCCGCGTGGCGAAAGGTGCGGCATTGGGGCGTGCCATTCACAGATTCCAGGTTTGCAAGAATGGTGCTGTGGATGGCGCGCCGGGAGATATAGGATGCTGTCTGGGACGAAAAATCCCTGCACGACTTGGTGAGGTAGATAAAGCCGCTGCTCATGCGCCATTCGCTGATATCCTCCGAGAAAGTGAGCACCGGTTGGGGCGTCGATTCTTCGGCGGCCCAGCCAATCGAGGTGGCAGGGACCATCAAAGAAAGCACAGCCAGTGTGCAGGCAATCAGCAACGTATGGGTAGACTTGAGCATGATATTTACCTCCGAATCCAGGGCTTGCTCGCTGGGCAGAACAAATGGCTCTACCCGGAAAGAGCAAAGACCTCCTTGTCTAAATAGCGTTTTACATCGGCGAGGCCCCGGATCGCTCGGCCTCGGCCTGCGCATCCTGCAGATTGCTGATGAGGACGGCTGCGCCCCTGCGCTCCGGGGGCAGCGAGGCGATCAACGCGAGACCCGACCGG
>JAHEML010000227.1 GCA_024643705.1 Caldilineaceae bacterium
AGACACAGTGGCCCTGGCCGCAACCCTGCAAGAGCTTTGGGGATTGCCCACCAGTGGTGCATGGACACCCGGCCTGGCGTTGGACGACGAGAACGGGGTGAGCGGCTTTGCCCCCTACGAACTGGGCTTCGCAGACGATTTCCTGCCCACGACAACCATCTGCGAGGCCATCGCCCAATTCTACGGCGAGGTGGAACGCGACCCGGCTGGCTCCACCGACACCTACGCTGGCATACGTAACAGCGTGGCCACCCTGATCCGCCAAGCCGAGGAACGGGTGCGCCGCCAACTGGTGGCGCTGGCCGCGGATGAGCCGGAGCCAGGCGAACCAGCCCATCTGCGCACCCAGGCCGAGTGGTTGCTGGCATTGAGCAGCCAGGTGAAACAAGGGCAGCGGGAGCTGATTGTCCCCTTGGACGGGAATGAACTTGTGATTCGTCTATCCGAAGGAGAGACGCCCGTGGAGCAAGCCGAGCGCATGTTCGATCGGGCAACAAAATTGGAGCGTGCCGCAGCCTTCATCCCCCAACGCCGCGCCCAGTTGGAGGCCGACTTGCTCTATTTGGAGCAATTGCAGAGCGATCTCACCCTGTCCCAAAACCAGCCGGAAATTGTCTCGGTGCGAGAAGGATTGCGCGAGGCAGGTTATTTGCGCCAACGCTCCGGGCGTCGGCTCAAGGTAGCGCCGGATCGCTCCAAGCCTCTGCGTTTTCTATCGGGGGATGGTTTTGCGATTCTGGTGGGGCGCAATGCCCGCCAAAACGAGATCGTGACTTTTGACGAAGCTGGGCCAGACGATCTTTGGCTGCATGTTCGGGGTGCGCCGGGGGCACATGTGGTGGTGCGCTGTGGGGGGCAACCAGTCAGCGAAGAAACTACCCAGGCGGCCGCCCAATTGGCGGCCTATTATTCCCGCCTGCGGGACGAACGGGGGGTGGCCGTGGCACTGACCCGTCGGCGTTTTGTCACCCGGGCAGCAGGTGGTCGACCGGGGCTTGTACATATGCGCAACGAAGAGACACTGGTGGTGGACGGGCTATTGCCAGGGCTGGCAGAGGGCGGGTGATGGGCATGGTCGTTGCCCATCACCCGCGTACCGTCAGCCTGCTTCTTGGGGTAGCTGTGGCGTATTTGACAGGTTGTAGATAACAGTCCGCATCACTTTGATGTCCTGGCTGCCAAAGCGATATTTGTACTCCTCGTCGCCCTGCAAAAAGTCGAACACCTTCAGCCCATCGACAATGGCGTGTTGGATGAGATAGGCCAGCAGCACCCAGCCGGGGCTTAGATGGGCAAAATCTCCTGTGTCGTAGCCCGAATTGTAGAGCAGCAGATGCCCTTTGTATTCAAATGAAAAATAGGTGGCTGCTTTCACCCCGTTCAGGGTTAGGAAGGCCAGACGCAGATGTCCGGCGTCGGCCATACGGCGGGCTGCGTAGCGAAAGAAGCGCTGCATCTCCGGTGTCATAAACTCCTCTTTGTCGGGACGGCTCATCTGCTGCAACGAGATAAAGTCGTCCATTTCCCGTTGCAAGTCATGCTCTTCCCCCACCAGATAGAATCCCACAACGGCCTCACGTTCGGCCCGGCGCTGCTTACGGCGAATCTCGTGACGCTGCTTCTTCTCCACCCGTTCGCCCAAATAGTCGTCGTAACGGGCTGGCAGAGGGATGTAAGGGGCCACATCTTCCTGGATCACGTCAACGCGATGGCCTGCCCCGCGCACGATTGTGGGCAGGGTTTGATAGGAGAGGCTGGCCTCGGGCAAGTTGCAGAGATCCAACACATCCCAACCCGGCGCGTCGGCACTGTGGAGCCAATGGCAGAGGCTTTCGTACACAGCCTCTTCTCGCCCTTTTTCGATGATCAGATCGAGGTAATCGCTGACTTCTGTGCAGCCCACCAAGTGCAACACATAGCTTCCGGCCCACATACCACTCTCGTGTAAAAGTCGGTAAAGCGGCGCAATGCCCACCAGTCGCCCACTTTCGGGCTGACGAAAGGCGATAATCCATAGGTCGCCCTCGCCCAGTTGCTGCCACCAAGTGGTTTGCCATTCATGGCTGAGGAAAAGGGTGTCAAAACGGCTGCGGGCCAGGAGCTTGTTCCACTCCTCTGCCAACGCGACAAAGCCCGTTGGCTGTGTGCCCGGACCGTATACGGTGTATTCTAGCTGTGGATTGAAAAGGGTTTGGCGAGACTGCCGTGACAGATCCGCCAAATCAGCACCAGCTATAGAATTGCTACCCAGCGCGGGTGGGGATAGGGGTTCTGTACAGGGAGGGTTGTCTAATTCTTGACAGGGGGAATTGTCCAAAGTCATACAGGGCCTCACGGTATGGGCAAATGAATGGCCCTATCAAACAGGCCGATCCATGAATTGATGGCAATAAAAAACGCACGCACTATAATTAGTGTAGTGTGTGCGTTGATTGTAGTCAAAGAGACAGCAGGTGTAAAGTGCGCTGGAATACAAGCCTGGTTGTTACCGTTTTCAACGGCGTAGAGCAAAGATAGCTATCAAAAGAACCACCAACAATCCGCCAAAAATCGGTACCCGAAAGCGGCTGATCAAGTCGAGGAACGAACGCCATAAAGGCGAACTGGAGGCAGTGAGGGTTGGCTGTGTGGTTCGTGCCTCCTGAATCTGCACGCTGACCTCTTGTGTGGCAATGCCAACCGCAACCACCGTACCATCAACCGAGCTTTCAATCTTGCCATCAGCACTCTTGCCAGCCGCAGCGGTGTCGCTATCGTTTCCTGGTGTGGGTGTCGCCGTGCTCTCCACCGAAGGTGTAGACGTGGCCGTCACGGTTCCTGTTGGAGCCGCTGCTTGATAACACACGATCAGACGCACATCGTCCAAAAACATCCACGTGCGGGTGCTGTTGGCATCGTTGAACACGTTGAAGTAGATGTAGAAACTATCTCCGATAAACGCTGTCAGATCGACCTCTGCCGACTGCCACGAGGGGACATTTTCCCGCCAGCGTCGAACAACCGCTTTCGTGTCCAGATTTGGCTCAAGCAGGATGAGTTCCTGGCGATCCTGGGGCGGCACAGGCGCGTCGGATGGGCCTTCCTGGCTACGGGACTGGTGCATCCATGCCAATTTGGCCGTCGATGCACTGGCCGGAATTGTGACCAGTTGGCGAATCGACGAATAGGTGACCACATCCTGGGTGCCGATGCCTGGGGGATTGCCCAACTGGATGGAGCGCAGACCATCCGACTGTTCGCTGGCCAAAACCGCGCCCACCGGGTCGCCTTGCCCAGGCAACCAGCCTGTGCTGCTGCCCAATGGCTGCTCGAAGCTGCCATTTTCCAGGCTGTTGATACACCCCGCAGGAATCGGCGTGGCAGTGGCTGGTGGGCCAACAACCGCCGTCCCTGTGGCAGTCGGTGACGTTGTGACGGAAGGTGTGGTTGTGACGGAAGGTGTGGCTGACGTTGTGGCAGAGACTGTGGGCGTGAGTGTCTGGAATACAGAAGTGGCGGTTGGCGTGGGGGTTGCCAACATGGATAGCCCCGTAGGGGTTGGTGTCGGCCCCGAACCCACGTCGCACGAGAGCAGGGAGAGATCGTCGATGATCATCGCCGTACGCCCACCACCGCCATCGTTGCGCACCCCAACATCTACCCGAATCGATTTGCCTTTCAGGGCCGTCAAATCGAACTGCAAGAAAATCCATTCCGTTTTGTTTTCCAACGCTGCACGAATCTGAAGAAGCCGCACCCCTGTATTGGCATCGTAGATGTCCAGATATTGCAGATCATCGCCGGGCAGGCTTTCGTGGATAGGGCGATAGTGGAGCCCCAGCACGATGCTGGATGCGGAATTGGGCAAGAAAACTGTCTGGCGCACACCGTTGATGATCGCCAGATTGGTGCCTTCCACAATCCCCAGACGCAATGCCTGTTCGCCAGCAAAAACCGGGCTGGTAGTGTAGGCCGGGGGCGATTCAGATCCAAAGGTCTGCCAAGCCAAATCGTTGACCTCGAAACCGCCATTCACCAGCAATTCGCTACACCCCGCCGCAAAGACCTGCCCAGCCTCGCTGGCCGCGGCACGCCCGAAGCTGCCAGCCAGTAACAAACAAACAAGTAAACAAAAGTAGACAAACACCGTAACAGGTGTTTGCCGGTACACAACAGTTCTATTTGGTTGGGAATGGAAAGCGGTGCCAGACGGCTTACTGTTCGAGAAAGACACGAATGCCTCCAAATGAGGAACACTTGGGGGCAATTGTACCACACAGCACAGGCTGTCGCAACGAAATGATGAACGAAACAGCAAACGAAATGACAGATGTCTCCGACGCTATACGCTTTGTTGCCTTCTGTGATACACTGGGCAAAGCGTAATCAATCTAGCAATCATCCCTGGGTTGCTCTGCTATACTGGGCAAAAAGGGCAGACTGCTGTACAGATTTGGTTCTACCTCCACTTTGTCATCATGATTTGTAATGATTTGATGATTTGTATGCGAAGGGGTTTTGCATTGATTGTTGCCAGCGAAAAGAGCGCCGATTCTCCAGACGAACGGAACGACGACACACCAAACCCGTCTTCCTCCCGTATGACCTATATTTTCCTGATCCGTCACGGGGAAAACGAGTGGGTGGAAAGCGGTAAATTGGCCGGTCGCACGCCAGAGGTACACCTGAACGAGAAGGGCCATCAGCAGTCGGCTGCCTTGGCAGACAGGCTGGCTAACCAGCCGATCACGGCTATCTATTCCAGCCCATTGGTGCGCTGCATCGAGACAGCCCAACCCCTTGCACAGCAGCTTGGTTTGCCCGTGCGCGAAGAGCCAGGTCTGCTCGAAGTCGACTACGGTGAGTGGCGAGGGGGAGAGTTAAAAGAGCTTTCCCAAAAACCCGAATGGCAACTGGTGCAAATGTACCCCAGCGGTTTCCGCTTTCCCGGCGGCGAAACCCTGCGCGAAGTCCAGAGCCGTGTGGTAGCCACCCTGGAGCGGTTGCGCACCGAACACGCGGGCGAGGCAATTGCTCTCTTTGCCCACGGTGACATCCTGCGCACCACGCTGGCCTGGTATTTGGGTGCGCCGCTCGACCTCTTTCAACGCATTGTAATCAACACGGCATCGGTCAGCCTGCTGGCTTTTCATCGCTTTGGGCCGCGTGTTCTGGTGGTGAATGATACCGGCGACCTTGCACAAATTCGTTGGGAGTCGGACGACAAGAAGTCAGAAGACGCAGACTCGGCCAGCGCAGACTCGGCCAGCAGCAAATAGACCCACATAGATAGACCCGGCGCAGACTTTAGTATCCTGAGTGATTGTTTTATCGAGGCAAAGAATGGATTCACATTTTATCTACGACTTTGAATCTGTAACCCACATTGTGGCCGATGCACTCGGCCAACCAGGCCAGCGCACCTTTTTCCTGCAAGCACGCCAGGGGAATGCGGTTGCTAGCCTCATCATGGAAAAGCAGCAAGTTTCGGCCCTGGCATCTTCCATTCTGCAACTGCTGGACGAAGTAGAAGACCAGAACCCAGAACTGGAAGCAAGCGCAGCGCCCAAACAATTGCCCCGGTTGGTGGAACCCATTGACCCGGCCTTTCGGGTTGGGCAACTGGGTCTGGGCTACGACCAGGCCCAGGACATGGTTGTGTTGGTGGCCCAGGCATTGCCAGCCCCCGAGCAGATCGACGAAGAGGACGAATACGGCGATTTCGATGACGATGAAGATACGAGTGACCTGCTGACTGAGGATGATCTCCCTCGTGCCCGCTTCTTTGCCACCCGTGCTCAAATGCGGGCACTGTGCGCGAAGGCGTTAGGCGCTGTCGAATCAGGCCGACCAGAGTGTCCCCTGTGTGGTCGGCCCATCGATGCTGCCGGCCACTTCTGTCCGCGCACCAACGGCCATGCCTACCCCCTGGCGTTCTGAACAAACACCCAATGGCAAAGAAACCTCGCAAGCCGGTGCAGCCCATAACCGTTGGCAGCGACAAAGCCGATCGAGCCAGGCAAACCCAACCCCTGACCGCAGATCGGGTGTTGGCGGTTCTGCGCGAGGGCACTATGGAAGAGCGAGGGCTGCTGCCCTATAGCTCCAACTACGCCTTTCTGGTCACCGTCTTGCATGGTGACCAGGAGCTGCCTGGGGTCTACAAACCTCGGCGGGGTGAAAATCCACTATGGGATTTCCCCACAGGAACCCTATGCCAGCGGGAAACAGCCGCATACGAAGTCAGCGCCGCGTTGGGTTGGCATCTGGTCCCGCCCACTGTCCTGCGGGACGGAACCAGGGGGCTGGGTAGTGTCCAATTCTTCATCGAATGCGACCCCGACGTTCACTATTTTTCCATGCAGGAAGATGCCCGTTACGCTCTGGCCCTGCGCCAACTGTCGCTCTTCGACTATTTGGTAAACAATGCGGATCGCAAGGGAGGCCATTGTCTCTTTGGCGATGATCAGCGCATGTGGGCAATCGATCACGGCATCTGCTTTCATCACCAATACAAACTGCGCACTGTCGTTTGGGAATACAGCGGGCAACCCATTGCCCCCGAACTGTTGAACGATCTGCA
>JAHEML010000001.1:0-7264 GCA_024643705.1 Caldilineaceae bacterium
ACGACGGTGACCTTCAGCTTGCCCGCCAACACAGCGGGTGGTACCTTCACGGCTGGGAACACATGCACCACCACAGGTGGAGCATGTACGATCACCATCAATGGCAGCCAAGCAGGCAGTGTGACCTTGCAGGCGACTTCGACTGTTACAGTCAGTGGTGTGAGCATTACCCGCACGACCAGCACAACACCCAACACGACTGCAGGCGGTTCGGTTAATGCAGTGAAGAGCTATGTGGACCTGCGCATCATCCTCAGCCCGTTGACTGATACGAATGCAGTGGGCGATCCCCATACCTTTACGGCGACAGTGCAGCAGAACACGGGCAGCGGCTGGGCGAGTGTGCCAGATAATACACTAGTGACCTTCAGCTTGCCCGCCAACACAGCGGGTGGTACCTTCACGGCTGGTAACACATGCACCACCACAGGTGGAGCATGTACGATCACCATCAATGGCAGCCAAGCAGGCAGTGTGACCTTGCAGGCGACTTCGACTGTTACAGTCAGCGGTGTGAGCATCACCCGCACGACCAGCACAACACCCAACACGACTGCAGGCGGTTCGGTTAATGCAGTGAAGACCTATGTGGACCTGCGCATCATTCTTAGCCCGTTAACTGATACCAATGCAGTGGGTGATCCCCATACCTTCACGGCGACGGTGCAACAGAACACGGGCAGTGGTTGGGCGAGTGTGCCCAATGGTAGAACGGTCATCTTCAGCTTGCTGAACAACACTGCTGGCGCATCCTTCACGGCTGGGAACACATGCACCACCACAGGTGGAGCATGTACGATCATTATCAACAGCACCCAGGCAGGTAGTGTTGATTTGGAAGCCACATCGACCGTGATCGTTAGTGGTCAGACGATTGCGCGCACGACCAGCACAACACCCAACACGGATGCTGGCGGTTCGGTCAATGCGAACAAGCTGTATGTAGCAGGCTCGATTGGCGACTTCGTCTGGTGGGATATCGACAAAGATGGTGTGCAGGATGTAGGGGAGCCGGGCATCAATGATGTCACAGTGCGTCTCTACCCCACCGCAACATGTACGGGCAGCCCGACGGCTACCACGACAACCGCAAATGGTGGTACACCAGCCACAGACGGTTATTACAACTTCGGTGGTCTGGGTACGGGTACCTACTGTGTCGAGATCCTTCCCAGCGAATTCACTTCTGGTGAACTGGTCAACTGGATTGCCAGCCCCCAGAATACACCATCCGATGATACCAAAGACTCGGATGCCAATCCCACAACCCACCAGATTACCAATATCTCGATCAATCCGGTGAGTGGCGTACAAAATGATCCGACCAACGACTTCGGTTTCTACAAGAATGCAGGCTATACGCTCACCAAGGTTCGCATCACGGACCCATCCCTATCGGGTGTGCGTATCACCGAGCAGATTAGCTACAACATCACGGTTGTGAATACGGGAACAACCTGGCTGACTGTGATTCCGATTTCGGATACCTTTGACACCACGTACCTTCAGTTCTTGAGTGCCAAGATTGGGATCGTCAATACACCGCCAGATTCGTCGGATCTGACCAATGATCCGATCCAGACGCGGTTCTGGAATGATATTACTGGCGCTGGCTCCCTGGCTCCTGGTGGAACCATTGTGCTGAATGTGGTCTTTGTCGGTGTGGGTGATACCACTCAACTGGCACCCCAGAATCCATGTTCACAACCCCAAGCTGCTTGTAATGAAGTAAGCACAAGCACCCAAGGTGGCGTCGGACCGACATCTGACCCAGATGGCCCAACTGGACCACTGGGCGACAACAGCCCGACTGGTGATAACGAAACGCTTGCTCCAAAAGAAAGCGAATCACCGGCCAAGATTGTCAACCCAACTGCTGTATCTCTACGTAACCATGGTTTGTCCATCGGCAGCGGTAGTGTGACTCTCAGTTGGACGACCGTGAATGAGTCGGAAATCAGCAGCTTCAATGTCTATCGGATTGAACGCAGTGGCCTGAAGACTCTGGTTGGCTCTGTATCCGCTCAAAAACCGGGCCAGGCTGATGGTTCCAGTTATAGCCTGATCGATAACGACGCTCATATTGCTGTCGCCTATACCTACCTGCTGGAAGCCAAGACCTTCAGCGGTGGCGTAGAAAGCCAGACTCTCGGCATGAAAAGTGTGGTCTGGTTGGCGAATTTGGAGCGGTAGGAATTAGAATCTGTTGACGTAACATCTGCCCAGGAGTTTGGGTAGATGCTAGATGAATAAGGAAGGGGTAGGTGTGAAACTTTCACCTACCCCTTCCTTATTTGGCAGGCAAAAGAAAAAGCGAATGCAACCGGCTGATGAAAAATAGCGAGTTGCGAGTTTGCTTGTTCCCATCGCACTGCGTGGGAACAAGCAAACGTTCCGCGTCCCATTTTGTCGTTATCGGTGTCGGCTGGTCGTTGCGCCCAACCTGAAAATAGAACGCTGATCGGGTGGATAATCGCGGGTATAGGCAAATTCTGTGCAATCTGTGTCCTCGGTGGTTATTTTTATTGCTGGTTGTCTCCGGCAGAGGCATGAACATTAGCTGGAATTCCTGCTGTGTCATTCAATGTGTAACATTACCACGGTACTATTACCACGGGATCTATACAATAAATCGAGCGTACTAATTCTTCGTAAATTGAGTTGAGGGAATCGTGAATAGAAATAACCGAGCATTTCGGGGTGGACTAAATCTGTTGGTGGTTGCCGGGGCATTTGTCCTGATTCTGGTTGGACTGATGGCGTATGAGAGTAGTCGAGCGACAGCGGCGGATCTCCCTGTGGCACCTGCTATTACAGCGGCGACGGCTGAAACTGCTACCGCGGCAGCTATTCCTCTGACTGGTACGGTGTGGACACCGCCAAGCCCATCCTACAAAATTATTGTTGATAAAGATGGCCTCATTCAGCTTCGGTATTCCGATTTGCAGTCTGCGGGTTTGCCTGTGGATAGTCTGAACCCAAAAAGCTTTCGTCTCTATTGGATGGGGCAGGAAGTGCCGATTCAGGTGGATGGCGAAAACGATACCGTGTTCAACGGCACCGATCGCATCCTGTTTTACGGGCGCAGCATTGATTCTCTCTTTTACGAGGGCATCTGGCCGGATAATAAGTACACGGGCGAGAATGTCTATTGGCTCACGTATGGCGGGGCTGACGGCCTGCGCATGACAACCAAGAGCAGTGTCGGCGGTGGCACGGCGACAGATACGTACTCCCACAACGATCATTTTGAACGCAACCTCTCCTACTTTACCGATCGCCCTCTGATTGTGGGCGCGCCCATGCCTGGCCGCTTCCAACCTGGTGCGGACCGCTGGCAGTGGATCTGGGTGCGGAATACGCTCCCTAGTCGCAATTTCCCTTTTGCGCTTAAGAACATTCCTGGCAGTGGCGCCGATGGGCTGGCAACTGTGCGGTTGCAGGGAACCAGCGGACGTCAATTTCTTTTTGAAACCGCTGCGCCCCACCATGTCCGTCTCTACATGAATGGCACTCTGATTTATGACAACCCCACTGCGGGCTACGATTTCGAAGCCTTTACTATCACGGCAACGGTTCCCCACAACCTCCTGCTGAACAATGTAAACAATCTTCTGCGGGTTGAGCTTAACTCGGTTGGTAAATCAACCGAGCTATACATCAATTGGCTCGAACTTAAATATCGGGACAATCTTGTGGCAGAGAATAGCGCCCTATTCTTCGATGGCGAACCGGGTGCAGGCCCCTGGAGTTATACTGTCACCGGCTTTGGCGACAGCGACATCCGAACCTATGATGTGACAGATAGCTCTAACCCCCAGCTTTTTACAGGGACAACCAATAGCGGCGGCAATGACGTGACCTTTGGGGACAGCGTGGGCGGTCGCCGCTATTTCGCCGTATCGGCGGCTGGCTGGCTATCCCCGCTGCGTATCGAAGCCTATGCGCCCCAAACGTCGGCCTACTCTTTCGCCGATCTGCTCTCGACCGCAAATGGATCGGACTGGATCGCGATTGCCCACAAGAGTGTCTGGTCGGAGGCTGTGCGGTTGGCTGCCTATCGGTCGCCCAAATACCGAGTGGCGGTGATTGACGTAGATCAAATCTACGCCCAGTTCAATGGGGGCATGAGATCATCTGAATCGATTCAACAATTCTTGAGCTATGTTTATCAAAATTGGGTACCAAATGGCGATGGAAAACCGAATCAATTTGTGCTACTCTTTGGCGATGGCACAAGCGATATGCGCAATTACAAATATTCTACACCGACATTGATTCCCCCATTCCTGGTGGCCGTAGAACCAACCCTGGGGGAAACGGCCGCAGACAATCGCTATGTGACCCTGGTAGGGAACGACATATTGCCGGATATGAGTATCGGCCGTTTTCCTGTGGACACCCTGGCCGAGGCCGCGATTATGGTGAGCAAGACGATTCAATACGAATCGACGCCACCATTCAATGATTGGAACCTGAATTTACTCATGATTGCAGATGATGCACCAGGTGGGGGCGGCGACTTTTTTGGTTTCTCTGATGCCTTAATCGATGGCTATGCCAGCCCCACCCAAGAGCCGGAGACCAAATTTCTTCCCGCACCCTACACCGCTACCAAGGTCTATCTCGGCTATAATATCTATGGTCAGCCAGGCACATGCTTAACTGCTGTCGAATGCCAGCAGGATATTATTGATGGGGTGAACCAAGGCGCGCTCTTTACCAGCTATGTTGGTCATGCCCAAACCGGCAACTGGGCCACAGAGCCACTGGTCGATGCCGGCATCGTCAGCCAATTTACCAATTACGATAAGCTCTCCATTTTTCTTGGGATGGCCTGTTTCGAGGGCTTCTTCCATCAGCCAGACCTTCAGCCCCTGGCCGAAACCTATCTGCTCAACCCATTGGGTGGGGCAGTGGCAAGCTGGTCACCTACTGGCTTTGGCGTGGCCACGGGCCATGATTGGCTGGAGCAGGGACTCTTCCTCTCCGTTTTTCAGGATGGCGAGACTGTGCTGGGCAAGGCCAGTGATTCGGGCAAACTCTATTTGCACAATAGCGCCCCCGCTAACAAGTATGATGATTTGATCGACACTTTCCTGCTTTTTGGTGATCCAGCATTGCAGATTCAGACTTTTGTGGTGCCAACCGCCGTCGAGATGGCCGGGTTTGCTGCCCAAATCGGCGATGACGGGGTGCATGTAACCTGGAGTACGGTGACCGAGTCGGACATTGTCGGATTCGAAGTGTTACGTGCAGACAACGCCGACGGTCAGTTTAATGTTGTCACGCCAGAGATGATCACAGCGTTTACACCTGGCTCTTCTGAAGGCCATACGTATACATTTGTTGATACATCAGCTAACTCCAACGAAAGCTACTGGTACAAGCTGAAGGTATTGACTTTGGATGGTGGGAGCGAGGCGTATGGTTTAGCCGCCGTTGTCCCCGCTGCTAAAAACGTACTCTTCTTGCCGACGGTCGGGCGATAACAGGCATCATCAACCAACGGATGTGACTGAACCAAAATGAACCGGACGACTACACTGCAACGACTAACTTTTCTGCTACTCGCCCTGCTGGTTTCCTTGACCGGCACACCAGTGGCCGCCAGCCCGGCAACCACCGGTCTTGCAACTACTCCTGCGGCAACCACTCGCCTGGCAACTACCGAAACGGCCAGTTTCCAAGGGGTGGATGCTATATACCTGACCTCGTCGAGCGAAGATGAAACAACCTTTCAGGTTCGCTCCGAAGGATATCGACTGGAGGCGGTGTCAGGCGTGGATGGCCCATGTGAGAGTCTGGCCGTTGATGGGTTTGCCAATGGGGGGGGTGCCGGTTCTCCTGGGTTGCCTACGCGATCGGTACTGGTGGGGATTCCTGTTGGGGCAACACCCAGCCTGGAGATTCTCTCCCAGCCGGTACGTTTGCCTGGGTATCATACGATCTGCCCCGCCCCCGATGCTGTGACAGAAGAAGCAGACGGGCAAGTGCTGCGCTACGTGGAGCAGGCTGTAGCGGCAGACGGCGAAATCTATAGCCAGAATTCATTGTTTCCTGCCTCGGTCGCCCAGATTATCGAAGATGGCTGGGTTGGGCGTGTGCGGTATCTTCGTGTTGCGGTTGCACCGTTTCAGTACAACCCATCCGATGGTTCGCTGATCTACTACCCCGCGCTACAAGTACGTGTGCGACACACTGCAAACAATGTGCAGGCCACCAGGACATCCGAACCGGATGACTTTACCCAATCCATTCAGGGCATGCTGTTGAATGGAGCACAGGCAGGTCACTGGGCTGCAACTTCGCAGCCATCCGTTGACGCCGCGACAAATTCTGGTTGGATGCCCCCATCACCTGCCCTGCGCCTGTTGGTCAAGGAGGAAGGGCTGTATGCTGTCACCTACGCGGAGCTTGCCCAAGCGGGCGTGCCTGTCTCTTCAATTTTGTCCCACAGTTTACGGCTCTATCTGAACGGACAGGATGTGGCCTTGCGGGTGGTAGATGGCAATAATGTGGACGATACCGATGGTCTGTTCGATCCCGGCGACAGGGTTCTCTTTTATGGGCAAGGGGTCAATGAGAAATACACCGATACCAATGTTTATTGGCTGACCTATGGGGCAACAGGTGGGTTGCACATGGTTGACCAGGGGGTGGCCACAACTGGCGAGGCAGTGGGGAGCTATCGAGAGACCGTGCGGTTTGAAGAAAACTTCAACTACGTCTCATCGACTCCCAAGTTGCCGGATTTCGACCACTGGTATGGTCGGCTATTGACAATAGCTGGGAGCAATGCTGCTGGTAGTTGGCGGGTCCCATTTAATACGTCAGTATTGGCATCTGGGCAGTATAGTGCCACGGTACAGGCGGCCATCGTGAGCCGCACAAGGGGCACTCACCACGTAAATCTATACGTGAATGAAGTATACGTGGGAGACAATCAATGGCAGGATGCCACGTATCAAACATTGTCCATCGACTTTGATCAGTCGCTGTTGCAACCAGACAACAATATCATCCGACTGGAGCTTATCAACGATCTGAATGGACAATCAGTCAGTGTTGTTTATATGGACTGGTTGGCGTTGTCATATCAACGCCAGACCGTCGCCATGGACAAATCATTGATTTTTGATAGCCCTGGGCCAGGTAATTGGCGTATTGGGGTTCAGGGCCTTGCCAACGACCCTGTAGAAGCCTATGATGTGACCAATCCACTACGTGTGCGGAAAATTCCTGTTTCCGCCGGAACGAAGGT
>JAHEML010000001.1:7274-25586 GCA_024643705.1 Caldilineaceae bacterium
AGCCGGCACAGAGCCACACCGATACCTTGTGCAAAACATTTCCCAGCGCAAGCGAGTAGCAGCCATCGAGAAGGCCGGTACTGCGGATCTTCTGGCAACTGATAAACGGGTTAACTACCTTATCATTACTTATCATGACTTTCTGGACGCTGTTCAACCCTTGGCCGATTATCGGTCTGATCGCGGTTTGAGCGTCGAGGTAGTCGATGTACAGCATATCTATGATGTGTTCAACTATGGGCGCATGTCTCCGAATGCCATACGCGATTTTCTCACGTACGCCTTTTGGAATTGGCAAACATCTTACGTCTTGCTGGTCGGTGATGGCACGTTCGATCCCCGGAATTATCGCAACAATAGCGCCCAAACATTTATTCCGCCTTACTTGGCAATGGTGGACCCAGACCTGGGTGAAACCGCCGCGGACAACCGCTATGTGGCAATCATAGGCAGTGATCCCATGCCGGATATGTATTTGGGACGGTTGCCCGCCGAGAGCAGTGCGGATGTCACAACCATGGTTGATAAGATTATTGACTACGAAAGCGCACCAGCCGGGTCGGGATGGAACAAGAACGTCCTCTTTGTGTCTGACGATCTCAAGGGTGGTGGCGGTGCTTTTTATAATTACTCGGATGCGATTGCCGACGGCGTTTCGGCCTATGAGGGCGAAATGGTCCCGCTCTTGCCCGATATTTATAACAAGAAAAAGCTCTATCTTCCCTACGATTGTGCCGATGGAAATAGCTGCCGGGATGATATTATCTCCCAGATCAATCAAGGAGCGCTGTTGATCAGTTATGTGGGCCACAGCGCCAAAGAATATTGGGCCGAAGAAAAACTGCTCGATATCGATTCCGTGAATCAACTGAACAACCAATTTTATCCTGTCATGTTGCCGATGACCTGTTTAGAGGGCTACTTCCACGAGGCGCAAGTAGGGCGTATGTCACTCTCGGAAGCGTTGGTGCGCAAGGCTGGGGGTGGGGCGATTGCTTCCTGGTCGTCAAGTGGGCTTGGTTTGGCTTCAGGTCACGACTATTTGGAACGAGGCTTTTTCATCAGCATTTTTTACAATAATTTGCGCGAGATTGGGGCGGCGGCAAATTTTGGTAAACTATATCTTTCTATCTACTCCCCTGCTGGCAAATACGACGATCTGATGGAGACATTTTCATTGCTGGGTGACCCTGCACTTCGGTTACGGACGATAGATTCTGTACCCGAACAGCGGGCGCATGATCTCTTTCTGCCCAGTGTTACGCGGTAGAGTGTGGGCGTGCATCAGTACTCGGCAATGCACTATTTTTATGTGAGATATTCCGACTTATCTCGGAAACTGTAATAGTTTCTGTTAGCTTTTTGTGGTATGGTAGTGGCAGATCGAATTCGACCTAGGAAGCGGTAGTTCACCATGAATGAGTGAGTAAATATGAGACAGACAAAATATTCAAACCCTATCGTTTTGTTGACATTAATTGGTGTATTGTTTGTTGCGTTATTTGGCGCTGGCATTGCCTCGGCTGCCGAGATGCAGGCAGACACCGCGCCCCAAGGTGCTTCGACTCTGGGTGATTTGGTCTGGTTTGATCTGAACGCCAACGGGTTTCAAGACAGTGGCGAACCAGGGGTTCCAGGTGTGTTGATCCGCGTTTACAATGATGATGGAAGCACACCCAACCAGCTAGATGGCAGCGATACTATCTTTGCCACAACCACCACATCCTCCACAACGCCTGGCTACTATAATGTGCAGATCACATTCGGCGGCCCTGTCTATCATGTAGAAATCCCTGATAGCATGTTTGCCCCTGGGCAACCATTGTACGGCTATGTTCTTACCAGCGGCAGCACGATCTACGAGAATCCTGCCCTTGTCATCGAGCCTGCCTCGATTGCCAATCGGGATGATTTTGATTTTGGCTTCGCCAAGGCCCAGATTCAACTGGTGAAAACAGCCGGCAATGCCGTAGATGGCGCCATCTTGCCGATTACAGGTCCCACAAATGTATTGTTCACCTATACATTTACAAATACCGGCCAAGTGAGTCTGGTTGATATTGTCCTAACAGATGACAATGCTACGCCAGGCAATACAAGCGACGACTTTGTTGTCTGTATCAAGTCTGGCCCTTATGCGCCAGGCGCAACTGGTACATGTACCGCCACACGGCTGGTGAACGCCAATCATACAAATATTGCTACAATCACAGGCAAGCCTGCACTCAAAGACCCAATCTCCGGCGAGACGCTCCCGATCCCCAATACCCAAGTCACCGATACGGACGATGCCGTAATTGTCATCAATGGCTCCTTGGGCGACCGTGTATGGGAAGATAAAAATGCCAATGGTATTCAGGATAATGGCGAGCCAGGGGTAGGTGGTGTCACGGTGCGTTTGCTGAACGGCAGCGGTGGGTTCATCTCCAGCACAACCACCAATAACACGGGTTTCTATACTTTCGGTAACCTGCCTGCTGGGAACTATATCGTCGAGTTTGTCCTGCCTAACGGCATGGTCGTCACCCAAAAGGGTGTGGGAGACCCAGCACTCGATAGCAACGTCAATCCCAATACTGGTCGTTCGGATGTGATACCTCTGGGTGTAGGCGAAGACAACCCAACCATCGACGCCGGTATCTACACCCCTGCCAGCTTGGGTGATCGGGCCTGGATCGATACGAATGGTAACGGTATCCAGGACAATGGCGAGAGTGGCCTGCCCGGTGTAACAGTCAAACTCTACAAGGTGGGCAACCCCAATCCTGTTGATACGGTGGTAACCGACAACAACGGAAACTATCTCTTTGGCAATCTGCCTCCTGGCGATTACACAGTGGAATTTATTGCGCCCAATGGTACTCCCTACGAGATATCACCACAAAACGCGTCGGGTAGCACGTCGACCAACAATAGCGACCCTAACCCAACCACTGGCAAGACCAATACAGTTACCTTGGTCTCCGGACAGGATCGGATTGATGTCGATGCAGGATTTTATCTACCTGCGAGCCTCGGAGATCGGGTTTGGTTGGATAGCAATGCCAATGGGATTCAGGATGGTGGCGAAATTGGTGTGGCCGGTGTAACCGTTGATCTTTATGAAGTAGGCAATCCCAACCCAATCTCATCAACGTCGACTGACAACAATGGTAACTACAGTTTTACCAACTTGCCTCCCGGCAATTACAGCGTGACCTTCCAGGCCCCAGGCGGTTACACCATTTCTCCACAGGGTGTGGGTGGTAATCAAGCTGTCGATAGCAACCCCAATCCCAACACAGGGCAGACCGGCACCATCACCCTGGTTTCTGGCCAGAACAACCCAACCATCGATGCTGGCCTTTACGAGCCTGCCAGTCTTGGTGATCGGGTGTGGGACGACAAGAATGGCAACGGAGTGCAAGACGGTGGTGAATTGGGCGTGGCCAATGTCATCGTTATGCTTTATAAACCAGGCAACCCAAATCCTATAGACATTGCAGTCACAGATTCGAACGGTAACTACAGCTTTACAAACCTGCTCCCTGGGGATTACCAAGTTGGCTTCGAGGCACCCACTGGATACGTCTTCGTCCAACCTGGGCAGGGCGGCGATATTAATAATGATAGCAACGCAGACCCAACCACTGGTCTTTCAAGTAACGTCACCTTGGTCTCGGGTGAAAATAACCCAACAATCGACGCTGGCATCTACAAACCAGCCGTGATTGGTGACCGAGTTTGGGATGACACCAATGTAAACGGTGTGCAGGATGGTGGTGAAGCAGGCATTGAGGGTGTAACAGTCAACCTGTATCAGGTTGGCAATCCGAACCCCGTTGCCACCCTTGTTACCGATAATAACGGGAATTACCTCTTTGACAATCTTCCTCCTGGTGAGTACTACGTTGAAGTGGTGCCACCACCGGACTATTTCCATACCTTCAAGGAACAAGGCGGCAATCCTGCCAACGACAGCAATGTCAACCCTGGTACCGGTCTCACCGATGTAATTATCGTTGTCTCTGGCACAAACAACCTAACCATTGACGGTGGCCTGTACAAACCCGTTGGCGCAACGCCAACCCAGACACCAACATCCCCGGCGACAAATACACCGACCGCGTCGCCTACCAATACGTCAACGCCAACTCATACACCCACATCAACCCGTACACCCACATCAACACCCACATCAACACCGACTTCAACTACGGAACCGCCGCCACCGCCACCCCCCGATACGGTGACCCCAACCATTACACCATCGGCAACACCTACAAACACGCCGACGCCAACACGAACGCCAACGGCAACCCCGACGGCTACGTCCAGCGTTTCCCAGCCAAATATCAACGTTACTAAACGCTTGATTCCAGCAAACGGGGCCGAGGATGGGATCGTGGTTCAGGGCAGCAGCGTCAGCTTCGTGATCACTGTCCTTAACACGGGCAACACTGTCCTGACAACAGTTCCATTGGAAGATACGTTTGATGCGACATACCTGGGATATATCAACGCGATTCCATTGCCCGATCTGATTGATAACACAAATGGACGATTGCGTTGGAATGACATTACTGGGACAGGTGTTCTGCAACCCGGCGAGAGCAAAGCATTGGCTGTGACCTTTATCACCAAAAAGAGTACCGATTTGCTGGCCAACAAACAGACGATCAACGTGGCCATAGTGAGCGGTGCCGAAGATGATAAGGGCACCATTTTACCGGACAAGAAGGCCGAGGCCCCTGTGCGGATTACTAGCCCATCCGTGGAAATCGTCAAGACGGTAACAAACCCTGCGGATGGAAAGGTGGAATTGGGAGAAGAGGTCGTTTTCACTATTCGAGTGATCAACACAGGTGATACAACACTTGTCAAGATTCCGGTACAAGACACCTACAATGCCAATATTATCCAATATGTGAGTACAAGCATCAGCCAGCCATCAGTCACTCTTAACGGTAGCAATAGCACCCTCGAATGGGCCGACGTCACCACCGACTTGGGTGATCTCGCTCCAGGTGCATCTGTTGAGTTCACCATCAGATTCAAGGTGCTTGTCGCACAACAAACTGTAAACCTGGTTGAGACAGGCACGTCAACGGATGAGAATGGCGATAAAGTAGGCCCGGATGGTTCTTCAGCGGGTATTAGCCCTGTTGTCAGTGGCATGTACCAGATCTTTGCACCTGGGTTGACTGGCAACGAGCCAACACCAGGGCCAACAGCGGTCCTTGGAGAGTATGTCTGTTCGCCTCTTGGTTGCCCCGTGACCAATTTGGCACACCCGAAAGGCGTAGCAGTTCATCAAAGCCAGCAGATGGTCTTCATCTCGAGCCGTGACACAAATACGCTCATCAAACTCAATCCAACTACCAATGAAGTCGTTGGAACAGCACTGGCCGGTAATGAGCCGTGGGATGTGGTCATTAATGAGTTGACAGATGAAGTCTATGTGAGCAACTTCGGAAGTGGCGATGTTTGGGTATACGATGCCAACACACTAGCTGTGAAGTCGAAAATTCCTGTTGGTTACAATCCATCTCTGATGGAAATCTTCCCTGACATCAACACGGTGGCTGTGATAAGCCGCAGATTGAACGGCATTGCGATCATTCAGGATGGTCGTGTGATTCAATATGTCTCTGCTGGCGGTTCTGGACCCTATGGTTTAGCATCCGATCAGGTGAACAAGCAATTAATCGTAACCAATCGTGATTCAGGTAACGCTTGGGTCATCTACAAAGATGGTAATTCGTGGCGACTGGACGATCGTTCTGAGATGAAAGACTTTGGGGGGACCAAGCGAACTCAGCCTTTTGAGGTTGCCTATAACCCGAACAACAACCGTCTTTACATCGAGTATATGATGCCCAGCGGCAAGTGGTTTGTGGATGTGTTTGAGAAGCGTTCGTCCTCTGATTTGAGAACCATTGCAACAATTCCTGTGGGCGATAGCGGCAGTGATCGAAGCCCAGATGTAGGTGGAACAGGCTTGGTCATCAACCCGGTGACGAACAACCTTTTCGTTGCAGATACCTTTGCCGGTACGTTGACTGTCATCGGTCCAAACAATACGGTCGTTGCTACAGTCAATGTTGGAATCGACCCCTACGAAGTAGCGGTCAATCACAAGACCCAAACCGTCTATGTTACTCTGCGGGCGATCAACAGACTCGGCAAGGTCTTCGATCAATATTAGGTAAATGGCGTGTCATCAAGAGTAGCCCTATGAGTTGAGGGCAAGTGAAATTGAACGAAAAAGGGGGCGGATCATATGATCCGCCCCCTTTTTCGTTCAATTTCACTCTTGATCTTTCCCATTTATCAAGAGCATTCGTCTTCCTGATAAGGCCCAGCTTTCTTACCTTATTTGCGATGAGGCACCATCCGCCATATCTTACGCACCACCATCAAATTCTTCCACATAAACTCGCCAATGTTCAGCAAAGACATCGGGTGCGATACCATAGAGCATCTCAAGCACCCGCTGACCCATAGCCCGAATCTCCCATTGGGCTGCTTTGTCCACCGCCCGCAACCAAAGGAAGTGGCTCCAGGCGGCGAAATTCATCGTTGTCACAATACGGGTCTCGGCTGCATTGGGCAGCAGAAAGCGGGCATCCTCTTTGCGGATCCCCATGTCTCGCAATTCTCGGTAGGTCTCTTGCAGATAGTCCCACGCCTCGTCTAAGCGGGCTTTGGCTTCTGGGTGTTCGGCCACAGCCGGTGGAACAATTGCGCCCCAGCCACCCTTGCTCAAATCCACATAGCGTTGGCTTTCCTGGCTAAAGCTGGCAAGCCGATGGCGCACCAGTTGATGGGTGCAGGCCCGGCTGATCCCCTCGAAGAGAAATGTGGCCGAGCCATGGTGCGTGCGGCTTTCTGTGTCGGTTAGCATGGGTTGGGTGTAGCCCAATAGTGTGACACGCATCCCTTCCCATTCGGCGGGGTGGAGAATCGATAGATCAACAATAGATTCCGGGGTAATAGGTTCCACAGAAATTGATTCGGCCCGGTCTGCATATTCCGTATAGACATTTGGTGCAATCGCGTAGAGAACCGAAAGCGCTTCGGTGGCAATGCCCCGACGTAGAAAATCGAGCCAGACACGCGTATTCCCGCTGACGATCCAACTGCCATCGACATCCTGGGTTACTTCGCAATGGCGATTGAGCATTCGCCAGCGCAGAGGATCGTCGCTGCCCCGAATTCGCAGGGTAATCACGATGTGCTCGATGATATCTTCGTGACCCTCGCGCACACGGGCGCTGATGAAACCCGGCGCCGTGCCCATGCGGTGGGTGCTGCGATAGCAGACCCGTCCGGCATATTCAATGATGTTTTCCTGATACGTGCTCTGTCCATTCCAGATCGTTGCCAGATCACCTACACCGCTTAGCTC
Organism: Caldilineaceae bacterium; assembly: GCA_024643705.1. GTDB lineage: Bacteria > Chloroflexota > Anaerolineae > Caldilineales > Caldilineaceae > JACQGT01. The sequence goes on from JAHEML010000001.1 coordinate 14,665, forward strand.
TGCAGGATTTAAGGCTGGGTTAGGTCGCGTGTACGCAAGAAGTTCAATGTGCATTCTATTTTCTCGTGATGATGGGTCTATCGCTCTGTTGGCTGCACGCCCCATACGGCCCCCCAGTGCCGGCAACGGTCGCGGCCAGGGACAGGGGAAATGCGACGATATAGCTTGCCCGGTCGAATGTAGTCTGCGCTGCCAAGCCAGCTTCCCACGCAGACCCCGGAAGATTCCAGAGGGTACTGAGTTGGGCCGCCGAGCCAAGAAAAAAGGTATTGGCCCGCCCGATTTTATCACTGATTTGGTATCTTCTCAACAAATCGGGGCCAGTTCAGACCTGTCAGGAGGTGCGCCAATAGAGTTGATTTGGCCGAAAAGAATAGATGGCGTAGCCGTAATCAACCCCGTGCCACCCAGGAGTGTTGCCGCTGTAAGACGAGGAATTTCGTTATCTACAAAGTAGGCTGCCTAGTACAGGTGCGTTTTTCAGAAGCATCCCCATTGCAAGATCTTCGAGTACGGTTATCTGGGGGAAGACCCTGGGCAACTAGGGCACGATAGATATCTGAAACTCATCCGACAAAATGGATACCAAGTCCTACCTGTTGCCTCGTACAACTCTGCCCGGAGTTGCGCCGGTGTGGGTTCCATTTTGCAGTACCCGCTGCCCGTTGATCCAGACATCGCGCACGCCGACGGACAATTGATGGGGGTCGGTGAAGGTGGCCCGATCCGCGATGGTGGCCGGATCGAAAATGACCACATCGGCAAAATTGCCTTCCCGCAGATGGCCCCGTCGCTTCAAGTTCAGCCGGTCTGCCACGCTGCCGCTCATTTTCCGCACCGCATCTTCCAGGCTAATAATCCCCTGCTCTCGCACATAGTTACCCAACACCCGGGGATATGTGCCATACGACCGGGGGTGATTCGGCCCTAGGGCTTTGGCCCAAGCCGGGTCGAAGCCGCCTGCGTCGGTAGAGATTTTGATCCAGGGCTGGGGCAATTGTAGCCGCAGATTCTCTTCCGTCATGGAGAAATAGATTGTGCTGATGCGTTGGCCTTCCGAAATCAGCAGATCGATGGCTGTGTCCAGCCAGTGCTGTCCCCGGCTCTCGGCAATCTCCGACAGCCGCTTGCCAATGTATTGCTTATTCTCTGGCTTGTGGAACCCAATGGGCATCACCCCCTCTGGCCCGGCATCCGAGGTCAGCCCCCGATGCGCGCCGCCTGGCGTGAGTAGCTCCGTGTGGATACGCCTGCGCACAGCCGGATCGGCCAGAGTGTCGAAGAGTTTGCCGTCGGCTGCTGTCCAGGTGGGCATGATCGCGGCAAGCCCCGTGCCCGATGCAGCATAGGGGTACATGTCGGCGGTCACGTCGATGCCCTGGCGTCGGGCCTCGTTGATACGGGCAATGACCGCGGACATCTTGTACCAGTTCGACTGCCCGGCCGCTTTTAAATGGTAGATCTCGACCGGCAGGTTTGCTTCGCGCCCGATGCGCAAGGTCTCTTCCAGCGCTTCGAAAATGTGATAGGACTCGGAGCGCATGTGGGTGATGTAGAGGCCATGATGTTGGCTGACCACTTTGCAAACTTCGATCAACTCCTCTGTTTCGGTATAGGAATCGGGTGGGTAGATGAGGGCATACGAGACACCAAACGCACCATCCTCCATGGCTTCGGCCATGGCCCGCCGCATCACATCCAGTTCGTCTGGGCTGGGTGGCCCCATTTCCATGCCCTTTGCCACGGTGCGCAGGGTTCCTCCACCCAAGAATGAGCCAACATTGGGCGACACACCCACCTCTTCGTACGCGGCCAACCAATCGCCAAAGTGCTGCCAACCGTTCATCCGCTCCTTCCACTCATCGGATAACGCCAGAGCCAGGAATGCGCCCTCCAAAGGGTCGGTGTTGCGCCCCACAACGGGGGCCGGCGTCCACGCCTCGCCCATGATCTCGGTGGTCACCCCTTGGGTGATTTTGGACAGGCAATGGCCGTCGATCATCAGGGGCAGAATGGCGTGACTTTGAATATCGATGAAGCCGGGGCAGACAACGTGGTCGGTGGCGTCGATAACTGCGGCGCAATTTTCCACGGGGATGCTGTTTGGTGGGGCAACGGCAGCGATCCGGTCATCAGAGATAGCTACGTCGCCGTACGTCCAGGGGTTGCCAGAACCGTCGATGATGCGGGCATGGCGGATGAGAGTGTCGTAGTTTGGCATGGGTTGCTCTGGTGGGTTGCGTGGTGGGATGGACTGGTGGGCTGGATTGGTGATGGAGTGTGTCGAAAAGAAGAATACTCGAAGCAGGAAAAGAGTGCAAGGGAATCGACGGGCGGGCGTCTTCATTTCCCCCCACAAGATTCAAACATTTTGCTAATGTGGGCCATATGTCGCTCATACAGAAGTCGGGTATAGTATTCCTTGTGACTGTCTATCAAACCTGACTCTCCACCGGGTGTATGTGTAGCTGGGGATGTCGAATATGTAGCAAACCTTATCGAGGAGAAATAGAGACTATGGGAAAGATTATTGGTATTGATCTAGGAACAACAAACAGCGTTGTAGCTGTGATGGAAGCGGGCAACCCGACTGTTATCGCCAATGCAGAGGGCAACCGGACCACTCCGTCGGTGGTGGCATTTTCCAAAAACGGCGAGCGTTTGGTGGGTGTCACTGCCAAGCGGCAGGCTGTGGTCAACCCAGAAAACACCGTCTATTCGGTCAAGCGGTTGATGGGTCGTCGAGTTGACGATGCCGAGACTGTCAAAACCAAGGGCATGGTTCCCTACCCCATTGCCGAGGGACCAAATGGGGATGCCCGGGTGCGTGTGCCCGCCAAAGACAAGATGTACACGCCCCAGGAAATCAGCGCGATGATTCTGAGCAAACTGAAGCGCGACGCTGAAGCCTATTTGGGCGAAGATGTGCGTCAGGCTGTCATCACCGTACCCGCCTATTTCAACGACAGCCAGCGCCAGGCCACCAAAGACGCCGGTCAGATCGCAGGGTTGGAAGTGCTACGCATTATCAACGAGCCTACCGCCGCGGCTGTGGCCTATGGCCTGGACAAGAAAGACGACGAGACGATTCTGGTCTTTGACCTGGGTGGTGGCACATTTGACGTTTCGGTGTTGGAAGTGGGCGATGGGGTGATCGAGGTCAAATCGACCAACGGCGACACCCATTTGGGTGGTGACGACTGGGACGAGCGTATTGTCCACTGGCTGATTGCCGAGTTCAAGAAAGAACAGGGTCTTGATCTCAGCCAGGATCGACAAGCTCTTCAGCGCCTACGCGAGGCAGCCGAAAAGGCCAAGATCGAACTGTCTAGCACGCCCCAAACCGAAATTAACCTGCCCTTTATCACTGCGGACAGCAGCGGCCCCAAACATTTGCAGATCACCCTCAGCCAGAGCAAGTTTGAGCAATTGACGGCTGATCTGGTCGAGAGGCTCAAGCGCCCCTTCGAGGCTGCCTTGCGCGACGCCGGGCTGAAAGCTGCCGACCTGGACGAGGTGGTGTTGGTCGGTGGATCGACCCGTATGCCCATGGCCCAGGAGTTGGTGCGCAAACTAACGGGCAAAGAACCCCACAAGGGTGTGAACCCGGATGAAGTTGTGGCTGTTGGCGCGGCTTTGCAGGCCGGTGTCTTGGGTGGCGAGGTCAAGGACCTGCTGCTCTTGGACGTGACACCCTTGAGCCTGGGGTTGGAAACGTTGGGTGGCGTGATGACTACGCTGATTCAGCGCAATACCACCATTCCCACTAAGAAGACCGAGACCTTCAGCACAGCCGAAGATAACCAGACCGCAGTGGATATCCACGTCTTGCAGGGCGAACGGCAGATGGCAAGGGATAACAAGACATTGGGCAATTTTCGATTGGATGGGATTCCTACGGCACAACGGGGTATTCCGCAGATCGAAGTCACCTTCGACATTGATGCCAACGGCATTCTGCATGTGAAGGCCAAAGACAGAGCAACGAATAAAGAGCAGAGCATTCAGATCACGGCCACAACCAATCTGTCCAAGGACGAGGTAGAGAATTTGGTGCAGGATGCCAAATCCCACGAAGCCGAAGATCAGCTCAAGCGAGAGGCAGTAGAAGCCCGCAACGCAGCAGACAATCTCATCTATGCCACGGAAAAATCCATGAAAGACCTGGGCGATAAAGTGCAGCCGGGTGATCGAGAGCAGATTGAACAGACAATTGCTGACCTGCGCGAGGCAATGGAGAGCGAAGATACCGAGCGGGTGAAAAAGCTGAACGAGCAGCTTCAGCAAGCCAGCGGTGCCTTGGCCCAACAGATATATCAACAGCAGGCCGAGTCTGAAGCCGCAACCGGTGGTGCCCAAGCAGGCAAGTCGGATGATGGCATTGTCGACGACGAAGATGTGGTAGAAGGCGAGTTTCGCCAAGTGTAAACCCAACGGGGAGCATGGATGCTGTTGACTTTGTGACTCCACGTCGAAAGTAAAAAGCAAGAGGGGCGGTTGGCATTTAACCAACCGCCCCTCTTGCTTTCTTTGGCCCAGTAGCATGCCTGATCGTAAAGAAATGCTTACTGATCGAGCCTATTGCTATCGCGCACTCTTGAATAAGCACATTTCAGGCAAAACCTTCGCCTGGAAGTGTGCCTAGCATGGTACGTGATAGTTTTTTAGTACCAAAGTACCATTGACATGAACAAAAAGCAAACTTTAGTACTCTTGCTTATATCAAATAAGTGTATTATACTAACCATTGTAAGATCAAGAACGGTTTGTTTGCAAGCTGTTGTAAGAGATTGTCATCCTGGGAATAGTCTCTTACTGATTGGCTTGTTGCAAACATTTCGGCTGTTCCTGTTGTTTGTGTGGATATCGATATAGGTTTTCGTTGAACTATCGCAGTAGCGCATCACAACATTCACAACAACATCAATCCATTTGCGTTCACCCTTATCTACACAAAAGGAAATCTACCATGAGCGAAGTCCCTGTTGTACCGGAAAAAACCCGTATTCTTGTTGTTGATGCCGATACGGGTACACGTCAGCAATTGAGTGACGGTCTCCAAGGTGCAGGCTATGAAGTCTCTAGCGCCAGCAGTGGAGCCGAAGCCCTTGAAACGATTCAGAAAGAAGGGTTGCCCCACCTAGTGTTGATGGATGTGGTGATGCCGGGAATGGATGGTTTTGCCATCGCTTCTGAACTGCGGCGGATGGGTGACATCTCTATCATCTTCCTTTCGGCCAAATCGGACACCGCAACAAAAGTAGAAGCACTGAATCGTTTTGCCGAAGATTACGTGACCAAACCCTTCGACCTCGCCGAACTTTCTGCCCGTATCCGCCGGGTTCTATTGCGGGTGGCTACAGACCGAAATGCTGACCCCGAACAACCTATCGACAGTCGGCTGTCTGTGAACTTTGCTCAGCAATACGCCATTCTGGACGGCGAGCAAATCACCCTAACCCCGACAGAAAACCGCCTGGTCAACATCCTCTTCAATAACCGAGGCCGGGTGCTTTCCCCCAGTTTTCTGCTGGCAAAGGCATGGGACCCAATACGCCGAGGCACAGTAGAATCTTTATGGGTTCACATGCGTCGCTTGCGCAGCAAAATCGAGCCGGATGCTGACAGCCCTCGCTATGTTGTCACCGTACGCGGTCAGGGCTATTGCCTGCCCCAGCGTATCAACACCCCCGATGGAGAAGAAAACCAAATGTAGGATGGCTGTGCTGCCATCAGTCGGGCTAAAAAGTTTCTACCGAACCAGGAATTTGAAACAAAAATTCTAAATTCGAAGCATAAGAAAGGCGTGAGATTTTTCGTTAATCTCACGCCTTTCTTATGCTATACCGAGAACACCCAAAGGGTGATCATTCTCAATACTCGTCCCCATCACCTTCAATGCCGCCTGCGGGCATTTCAATATCAACCACATCGCCTTGATCATTGATCACCACACGAAAACCAAGCATACCAAGCCATTGGCGTGCTTCGGCAGGGATAGGCTGGCCCACGGCTTCATCCATTTTGTCGATGGAGGATTCCACAGCCACTTTTGTAAAGAGATCGTCTTTACCCATCATTTGCAGTACACCGTCCACTGCTATATCCCGGTGCTCGTCTACCTGCCCTTTCAAAAAAGCCAATACCTGGCGATCGATGCTGGCCGCATCCAGATGGCGCAGAAAACCGTCATCATCTACAACATAACAAGCATTCTGCCCCACATGTCGGATTGGAGCCGCATTGCCTCGTTGATCAACGACCAGCCCTTCGAACATCGCTGTTCCTGCCACAGTCAACCTCGCGTTTCTATACTCGCCCTGTCAAAAATCCTAAGCTGCGCTTGACACTTGCCACCGGGTCTGCTGGCAAATCATGTTCGACAACAAATGTTTCGGCCCCAGCAACCTTGGCTGCCGGGAGGAGCGCGTCCCAATCCAAGGTGCCATAGCCCACATCAGCCAGCCCCATCTGCTCCTCGTTTTCGCCAGCTTTCGCCAGGTCTTTGGCATGCACCCGTGGGCACCGCCCCGCGTACTGGGCGAGCAATGCCAATGGATCGGCCCCACCTTTGACGGCCCAAGCCAGGTCCGGCTCGAAGAAAACATTGGCCGCCGCATCGCTTTCCAGCATCCAATCGATGAGCCGTTTGCCACCGACCGTTGCCATCTCCCACCAATGGTTGTGATAGCCAACAAGCAGCCCTGCATCTGCACAACGCCGGGCAATCTCGCCCAGTTCCGCGCCAAAGGCATGCCAAGCTGCTCCATCGCTTGTTTCGCGCAATTCGCTGGGCGGCGCGGGGACAATCAAATGGCGGTTGCCCACTGCTTGATGAAAGCTGATGGTCTCGTTCAGGTTATCCCGCAGTCCCTGAATCCCCACGTGGGCGGAGGCGGCTTTCACGCCATTTTCCTGGAGAATGGCAGCCACATCGGCTCCGCTTAAGCCCGGTGTGCCTACGAGTTCTACGGCACGGTAGCCCACACCGGCAACGGTGCGGATCAATTCGGCAAAGTCACTGGTAAAGTGGCGCAAACTATAGAGCTGTACGGCAATGGTGGCGGAATTGTTTCCAGACATGTGATGTTTATCCTTATAAACGATTGGATGAATTGAGCTTTACGCAGAACGATTAACTTGCCCTTGTGGATCACAAGCAGCAAAGTAAACGGTGCGCTGGTTGCTTTTATGGATTGTAGCCATAAATTTGCAGATTCTGTTGGTGTTCGGCCAAAGTGCGGGCAAAAACATGACGACCATCCTCGCCGGTAGCGACGAAAAAGCAGTAGATACTCTCTGCTGGATCGCGGGTGGCCTCGATGGCGCTCAACCCTGGGCTGGCAATCGGGCCGGGGGGTAGGCCGGGGTTCAGATATGTGTTGTAGGGGCTGACAATCTGGCTGTATTCCTCCACCGATTGGGGCTTCCACCACCAGTTGCCTGCCACCCCCCGGGCATATTGCACCGTGGGGTCGGCTTGCAAGTAAGTTCCGCCCACATCGGCCACACAATTGCTGTTCAACCGATTCACGTAGACACTGGCAATCAAGGGGCGTTCGTCGGCCTGCACCGCTTCTCGCTCCACAATCGCCGCCAGGTTGATCAGGTCCCGGCCACTGAGACCGCTGCTGCCACCCACAAGCCCGTTGCTGGCTACCCGGTTCTCAAAATTGGTCAGGAAAGAGGCCAGGATCAGCTCCGGCGTGCTGGCATTCACCGGAAAGCGATAGGTGTCGGGGAAGAGGAAACCCTCCAAAGACGCGCCATCGGGCAGTGCCTGCAAAAAGTCGTAGTTCTCGAAAATGCTCAGGGTACGGGGTTGGCGTACAGCAGCCAGAAAGCGCTCCCCGTCGATCACGTAATTCTCCGAAAGCCGTTCGGCCACCTCTTCGGCCCGCATGCCCTCCGGAATCGTCACCAAAATCTCCTCGAAACGGGCCTCTTGCAGCGCTTCCGCAATCTCCGGGATGGTCATGGTGTCGGCCAGCATAAAATTACCAGCTTCCAGACGACGATCCAGACCTGTCACCCGCAGGTAGAGGTTGAAGAGTTCAGCATCGGAAATAAATCCCTGGCTCTGCAACCGGGCAGCCACAAAGCGTGCTGCATCGCCTGGGATAATGGTAAAGGGGCGAGGTCGGGGATTTGTACCCGCGGGCAGGGTCAGTTCTTCTTCCCGCAGATTCAAGTTGAAGATCAGCACCTGCTTTTCGATATTTTCCGGTGTCAGCGCGTATTGGCCCGCGGTGGGGTCAATAAGAGCATCGCTGATCTGTTCGGTCGCCATCAATTGTTCGCCCAAGTGGGCTTCGGCCACCGACCAGACACTCCACAGTACGCCCAACACCAGCGCCAGAAAGCCAACACGAACCAGATTCGTGAGAATCAGGTCCGCCCACGACCGGGTTGGGCTTTGATTTTGTTGGACGCGTTGGCGTTTGCGTGCCTGCAAAAATGCGAGAGTTGATTGTTTCATTCCACAATGTCCAAATCATAGTTGAACGCAGTTGAATCTGCGATACCACCAATACCACTGATAGCCGAACAATCTCCTAATCTCGTATGTCGACTACAGAATGCGAGATTAGTGTTTCAATCTCAGTCTACCCGTCTATCATTATCGCCCGCCCCGGGAATGGATCACCTGCCCTGTAATCCACTCGCCTTCGTCGCTGGCGAGAAAGCGCACCAATCGGGCCGCGTCGTCGGGTGTGCCCAAACGGCCAATGGGGTTCTCCTGTGCCCACTCCACCTGCTGCTCTGGGCTAATCCACCCCGTATCGGTGATGCCTGGGTCGATGGCATTCACGGTAATTCCCTTGCCCGCTACCGCCACACTGAGCGAAAGTGTAATCGCTTCGATGGCGCCTTTGGTCGCAATATAGGCCAGTTCGCCGGGCATTGGCCCCACGGCCTGACCGGAGGAGAAGCTGATAATCCGCCCACCCGGCCCACCGGAATACCGGCGCACAAACTCGGCGCAGAGCAGCGCTGTGCCCCGCAAATTGACCGCGTAGTGGGCGTCCAAATCCGCCGCGGTCAGGGTCTCGATGGGTGTATGCTCCGAGTGGGTGGCGTTGTTGACCAGAATCGAAACCTGCCCAAGTGCAGCTTCTGCTTCGTCAAAAATGCGGGCAGGTACGTTTGGGTCGGAGAGATCAGCCTCCATGCCCAAGGCACGCACGCCCAATCCGTGCGCATCAGTCAAAATCCCCTCGGCTTCCTCATCCTGGCTGCCCCAGGGCATTGTTGCGTCGTAGGGCCGCCACCAGGTAGTAAAGATGTCCGCACCTGCCGCCGCCAACCTTGCCACAATGGCTGCGCCAATCCCCGCCCGCCGGCTGACACCGGTGACGAGCGCGATTCGACCGGATAGGTCGTATTGCGTATTGCGTATTGGGGAAGGATCGCTGTGATCACATGTCATATTCTTGTCTTGCTAAAGGTCATTGCTAAATATTCATTTCCGCGGCAGCGCAATCCTTCCCCACCGCTCGCCTTCGCCCCGTTTGCGTGCATCCAAATAGCTGCGCAAAATCACCGCCGCCGCGTAAGCATCTTCGCCGAGGGCCTGCCCGCGTCGGGGATCGTCGGCCATCAACTCCTGGGCGGCAAACGAACTGAGCCGTTCGTCCCAAAAGATAATAGGCGGCGGCTCTTTTCCACTCTCTTTTGCCGCGGTGCGCAACGCCCGCGCCAGACGCAACGCCCATGTTCGGGTCATTTTCGTCTGTTCGCTCTCGCTGCCATCCATCGACAAGGGCAGCCCGCAGATCACGGCCTCGGCCTCTTCTACCTTCACCACTGCCACCAGCCGCTCAAAATCTTCTTGACGGCTGCGTCGGTGGATCACTGTCAGCGGGCGCACAGCAATGCCCAGGGGATCGCAGCTTGCCATGCCAATGCGGGCCAGCCCCACATCCAGGGCGACAAGTTTGACAGGTGAGCTGGTCGATGGTCCACTCACAAACGATTTCCCCCCATCCCCCTACTCCCCCCGCGCCGCCTGGTCAAACTCCACCCGCACCTGGATGCGGCTGCCAAAGCGGGGCAACGTGCCAAACCAGTCCGGGTCGATGTAAAATTCCGGCGGCTGTTGAAGAAGCCACTCTTGTTGCAAAAGTGTGGTCGCCTCGTCAACCGAGAGGCCCGCCACAGCCGAGCGCAACTCCCGGTTGTCGATGGGGATCACATAATTGCCCCGCCCCACAATGGTAAACTGCACGCTGCGTTCGGTGGCAGTGGCATTGGGATCGGCCAAAAATTGGATAGAATCGGCCACCAGCTTGCCCCGTTCCGGCACGGCTTCTTGCAGGGCAGCCATGGCGATCTCCCGCGCCTGATTCTGATCAACCGCCACCCCCTGGACCAACACCCGTAGGGTCAGGCCCAGTTCATCGGCGGGTTCGTCGTTGAAGTGGTCGAAGAATTGGGCCACAATAAATGTCTGGATCGACGACTCGGCCAACCATTCATTGGGCCGCAATTCTGGTTGCAGTCGGCCATAAGCCTCGCTTTGGGCCTGGGTATTCAACTGCTCCAGCAAGGTGTCTTTGTCGATCTGTTTGACAACCCGCACCAGGGCCGACTGACCGCCCCCGGTTGCGTTGGGGTTGGTTACACCTACCTGGGTGCGCAGCGCTCCAGAGACAGTTGTAATGGTGTTGGCCCGTGCGTTGCCCTGTACGCCCTCTTCCAGCGCTTCGATATTGGCCGTCACCTGTGAACCCTGGGGGGCTGGCACTTCTGTGTTGTTGGTCGTGCGAAAATCGGTGCGGCTGCCTGTGCTGGTGGATACTATAGTACCGGCGGGGATGTTCACGGTGCGGTTGGTCTGGTTGGTAAAGACCACCTGCCCAACTGCTTTACCCTGGGCTGCTTGCTCCGAGCCGGTGGTGGCAATCGAGCCGGTCAGTTCG
>JAHEML010000228.1 GCA_024643705.1 Caldilineaceae bacterium
GGCTCAGATTATCGTGGAAGACTATAGTTTCTGGGGCGAGAGCGCCTACAACCAGCTTCCCGACCAGACCCACGACGGCAGTTGGTGGTATTGGTGGAAGTCCTGCGGCGCACCCGGTGCTGGCGCAGTGACAGCCGCCCAACTGAACAACGTCTTCCCGGTCTACCAAACCCCGCCACTCGGTCTGGCCGAAGCCGAAAGTCAACTGGGCGGGTTGTCCAACGCCTTTGACATCGCCGGTGGAGCACAAGCAGCTGGCACATTCAGCCTGGCAGCATCCAACGCCATCACAGTTGGCACAAGTTGGATCATCAGCGACACCAATGGTCGCCAGATCGAGATGGACCGCAACACCGGGCAGTTCTACTACTTCGATCCAGCACGCACCTTCACCGATCCCGCCTTGCGTGGTGCATCGGCCGAAGCCGTGCTGACAGAAGGAGATGCCCAGCGCATCGCCAATGAATTCCTGACAAACAGTGGGCTACTGCCCGCCGATGCCGTATTCAACACGGTGGATCATGTGGTTGCTGGTGAGATGGCCTCGACCCAGGCTGCTGGAACAGTCGAAGTCAACGAAACCACAACCGGCTACCAGGTAATCTACAATCGCTATCTGCCAGCTACAGTCATCAACGCGGCTGGCGTGGCCGAAACCGTACAGATTCCGGTCGATGGTCCTGGTTCCAAGATCAAAGTCTATGTTGATCCCAACTCTCCGGCCAATGCCCGTGCCGCCAAGGCCAATGTGCCTGGTTCGGTTGTCGGTGCCATGGGTGGCTGGCGTGGCGTGAACGCACCAACGGCGGCTGGCGTACAAGTAGATGTGCCTCTGTTGAACTACGACACTCAGGTTGTGCCCATGTTCCAGAGCAACGCACTACGCCCCCTCGTGGCGTACGAGGATGTACCTCTGCCCGATGCGACAACAGAGATCATGACATACACCGTCTCGGGTTGGGAAGAACCAAATGGCGAAAGCCAGGACATGATCTACCCGGCCTATCGCATCGACGCCACATACAAGCAGGTCAATGGTGTGGGTGAGACAGTGACCTTCACCGGCTCCACGTGGATTGCAGCCAATCCTGAGTTCATGCGCCCCTATGCCGCTATTGCACAAGCCCCGGCAGACAAGGGCTATAAGGCAGGCGATACGATCGAAGCAACCGCAGCCGATGCGTCCAAGACTCTGGCTGCGCTGGGCTACGATGCCGCGCTCGATTTCGTGATGGGCCAGGGAGGTACCTATCTCTACAACTGGTACTTGGGCGATATCGAAACCGGCAAAGTGATTGGCACAGGCAGCACACTCAACTATATGCTGACTGTCAACGACATGTCCGGTGTGAAGGATGCACTGAACATTACTCTGGAAGTGGTCAATGCTGAAACGTTCCACACGTCCGTCAGCAGCAGCTCGATTACCTATCAATTGCAGGCCGAGCCGCCCGTCTATCTGCCTACCGTGAGTCAATAAGCACAAGGCGCTACTCGCATGATCGGAAGTGCGGGTAAATAGCAAAATTATGGGCATGGTGTGTGTTGTGCCTTGTTACCATGGCACAACACACACCATGTTCGCAGCACCAATAATCATGAACCCCCAATGCCAGCTTGGCGGCCAAAAGGGGCGTATTGATCTTTAGAGTAAAAACAGAGGAGGTACAAATGAATATGAAGATCACATCGTCGGTGCTTGTGCGTTGTCTTCTTCTTTTCTCTTTGCTACTCACACCAACGGTAGCGCTGGCCGATGAACCGGTCATCGAACCGGGCACGATTTCCGAACCAGCCCAACCGTCTGTCAGCTACAGCGCAGGCAACCTGGAAGTGGGTGTGCATTGGATGGGCGACTATGGTGGCAACGGCGACCTACCCAATTCCCAAAGCAATGGGTATGGTTTCTACAACACCCTACGCTACCACAATTACGGTTTCCTAGGTTTCCCGCGCTGGTGCAACTTCAGCAGTCAGGATTGCTTTATTTTTGGCAACGCCAGCGCCTGGGAAGACGACTATGTGGATAACAACAACAATTGGGTGGACGACGTGGATGTCACCTACTACCAGGGCCACGGTTGGCCCGGTGGCTTTACCCTCAATGCCCCGGATGATACGAGTGTGCAATATGGCGAGGTACAACACCAGTGGGGCAATGTAGACTGGGAGTGGGGCTTCTTCAATACTTGTAGCATGATGGCTGATTCTAGCCGTAGCTCCTGGTACCACACCATGGATGGCATGCACGGCATCGCCAGCTTCCGCAACACGTCATACAACACCGCCGGGTTTGGCAGCCAGTTGGCAACCTACCTCATCTTTGGCTATAGCTTCAAGGATGCCTGGTTCAAAACATGTGATGCCAAGCAGCCCAGCGGCGTGGATGCCCAGATTATTGTAGAAGACCCGGCCTTCTGGACCGAGACCGCCTACAACCAGGCTTCCGACAGATCTCACGATGGCACCTATTGGTGGTGGTGGAAGAGCTGCGGTGCGCCCACCACAGCCACCGTGACAGCCGAGCAGTTGCAGGGCACTTTCCCTGTCTTTGCCACACCGCCTTTAGGTCTGGCGGAGCAGGAGAGCAACTTCGGCGATCTTTCCAACTCCTTTGGCTTTGCCCAACAGCGTGCTGGCAATACCCTGACAACCGATTTCGACGGCACACGGATCATCACCGACACCCAAGGCCGCGAGTTGGAGGTTGATCTGGATACAGGTCTCTTCTACTATTACGATCCAGAGCGCACCTATGGCGATGTGCCAACCACCCAGGCGGCCTGGGGCCAAGCCATTCTCAGCCCAGCCGACGCCAAAGACGTGGCTGATCAATTCCTGCGCGACAACGGCATTCTGCCCACCGATGCCACATTCAACAGCGTAGCAAATGTGGTGCTGGGTACAACCACCAGCGAAGTAGGCGCAGCCGGGGCCGAACAGACTACCGAAACCATCGCTGCCTACGAAGTGATCTACAGCCGCTATGTGACAGCAACCGTCCCCGCGGGTGCAGTTGGTGCTGCCGAAGTTGTGCAGATTCCCATCGACGGGGCCGGGGCCAAAGTAAAAGTCTATGTAGACCCCAATTCGTCGGCCCGTGCCCGGGTGGCCCAGGCTGGCGTACCCGGCTCGGTGATTGGCGCACAGGGCGGCTGGCGCACAGTCAACCAGCAATCCCGCACCGTCACCGAAGTCCCGATTTTGGACTACGACACCCAGATTCTCCCCCTCTTTAACGATGGAGAACTGGAACCGCTGGTCACGCTGGAAAACGTGCCCTTCCCCGATGCTGACACCAAGACCATTAAGAGCTATACAGTCACCGGCTGGGAAGAGAGCGCAGGCGAAAGCCAGGACATGGTATACCCGGCCTATCGCCTGGATGCCGAGTACACCCAAGCCCTGGACACGGGCAACGGCATCACCGAAACCGTGGTCCATACGGGTTTCACCTGGATAGCCGCCAATCCTACCTTCATGCGTCCCCTGGCGCGGATCGATTCCACATCGTCCACCGGCCAGAACTATGTGGCTGGCGATAAAGTTACAGCCACGGCAACCGATGCTTCGCTCACGCTCATCGAGCTGGGCTACACTGCTGCCGGGTCGAATCTCAACTTCGCTCTGGGCAGCGGTGACAAAGATTCCTACACCTATGAGTGGTATCTGGGCGACGCTGACCAGGGAACCAAAATCGGCGATGGCCGCAACCTGGACTACACCCTGCAATTGGGGGATATTCAGAACTTGAAGTCGTCGCCAGGTACCCTGCTGATCACCCTGCGTGTGCTCGACTCTCTCAGCTCCCACACATCGGTCAACAGCAGCACTTCGTCCTTCGTGATTCAGGCGGCCAAACCGCTCTACCTGCCCACCGTGACTGACTGATTTCTGCAGTAACCAGCACATTCAGCCGATATGTCAGCATTTCCTATCGGCTGAATGTGCTGTCGCTATCTTCATTTGTTCGGTATAGCCCATTGGAGGCTCTGCTCTGTATGAACACAAAATCTGTACGTTTTGCGCTTTTCAACCTGTTGCTGATATGTGCGCTGCTCATTTCACCCGGATTGGCGCGAGCTGATGAACCCGATCGACAGCCCGATACCCCAACCCAGGCTGCCGGGGTCAAAGCAACAGCCGACGACTCCAGCCTGGAGTTTGGCGTCTGGTGGGTCGAAGATTACCCCCCTGCCGGCAACGGTGGTTCCGACCTCCCCGCCACCCGGCCCGATGCACTTGGACTGCGCAACCTATTGACATCCACTTGCCGGGTCTACTTTCTCGGCATCTGCTGGGCAGGGTGGCCTACACCGGCCTGGAATGCCCGTTTTGTCTATGGCAATGGCAGCGCCTGGGAATCTGACTGGAAACGGTCGTCTGCTGGTGGAAACGAATGGTACTATGTCGATTCGGTCGATCTGGCCTACTTTGCCGGCCACGGCTCGACCAATGGCATTCTCTTTGGTGTGGGTGGCAACACCCACGACGATGCCTGGTTGACCTATAGCGATGCCGCTGGTGCGTGGGGTGATGGCGACTTGGACTGGGTGGGTCTGGCGGCCTGCAACGTTCTCGACGACCCCAATCTGGGCAACTGGGCCAACACCATGAATGGCCTGCGTGTACTCATGGGCTTTAAGACCGTGATGGCCGATGTGCCCCACGGCGAATGGTTCGGCCAATATCTGCGCGAAAACGAAACTGTTGGTCAGGCTTGGTTCAAAGCTGCCGACAAGCTCCAACCCCAGAACACCATCGCCCGGGTGATGGCTGAAGAGACCTGGATGTACAACGATCGCTGGTACAACCACGCTTCCACCGATTACCTGGACTCCACTTATTGGTATTGGACCCACACAGTAGGCAGCGAACCGGCCCGCTTTGTCGATGCAAGCGACATCACCGAAATGCCCGTGTACATGGTGGAACCTCTGGGTTTGGCCGAGGCCAACAGCCGCTGGGATACCCTGGGCGCAGCCACTGGTGTCACAGTGACCGATTTCGTCACAATCACCAGCATCGCCTCGGTGACACCTGGGCGTTCGGCGCTTGACGTGGGAACCATTCGCACCAGCCAGGATGGCCAGGTAGAAATGGACGAAAGCAATGGCCTCTTTGCCTATAACGACCTAGAAAATCTGTGGATTGCCCCCGGAACCGAGCCAGCCCAGGCCGGCGCGATCCAAGCGATTTCGGCCTCCGACGCCATCACCATCGCCGAGCAGTTCCTGAGCACCTATGGCTTCTTGCCCGACGACGCCCAATACTACGAAGTGGCAGCCGATACCCTGACCAACGCAGCAAGCCAGCAGGGTGTGCAGGCATCCGGCGCGGCCCAGGTGTTGAGCGAAGAAACGATGGTCTACCAGGTCATCTATTCCCGCATTGTCAGCGCCACCGTGCCCAGCAAGAGCCGGGGCGTGGCCGAAAATGTCGAGTTTTCTGTCATGGGACCAGGGGCCAAGCTCAAGGTCTACGTAGACACCACAGCCCCTGCCGGGCTAAGCGGGGCCGCATTGAGCCAAGAGAGTGTTCTTGGTGCATTGGGTGGCTATCGGGCCGTGCAACAGCCCGCTTCCAAAACAACCAACGCGCCGCTGACCATTCCCATCAAGCCCTTTGAGACAATGGTGAAGATTCTGGACCTGAACCCACAAGGCCAGCAGGAGTTGGAATCTATGTTTGCCCTCAGCCATATTCCGCTGGGCAACATCGAAAGCCGCACCATCACCACCAACACTCTTGCCTACTGGGAAGGACCAATGGGCGCCAGCCAGGACCAGCTCATCCCTGTCCATGCCATTGGTGTGAGCAATGTACTGACCGATAGTTCCGTCGTCTCCTACACCGCCTACATTCCGGCTAACCCCGTCTTCATGCCCCCGTTGGCCAAAATCGAATCAGCCACCACCGGCAGCGGCGGACAGCTTCCCGAACAGGTGACGGTGGGTATGTCCATCAAGCTCACAGCCGCCGACGCCAGCAAGACCCTGGCCGCCGCTGGCTATGACGCGGCCCTGGACTTTGTGGCAGGCACCGGCGACTATGCCTATGCATGGTATGTGGACGCAGTCGCCCCGGAAAACCAAGTTGGCACAGGCCCCACCCTCGATTACACGGTTGCTATCCCCAACGGCGGAGCCAAACTGGACGCGGCCACCGCGCAGCAGACGCTCATCCTGGAAGTGACCGATATCGGCTCCAACCGGGAGCCGAATCGCAGCTACAACCGCCTGAACCTGGCTGTCGTGCCGCCCGTACTCCTGCCTTCGGTTGGCCGCTAGACGAGCCTAAAACCCTCGCTTCGGTGAGGGTAGGTAGTTACGTAAATGTAGTAAACAAAGAAACGTGAAACGTGAGATTTGGTTGACTATTCTCACGTTTCACGTTTCTTATTTCACCGGGGTTTCATCTCGACACCCTTCTTCACAATCTCTCCACAATCTCCTCACACGCTCCTAACCCGCCCCGGATAAGA
>JAHEML010000229.1:0-3919 GCA_024643705.1 Caldilineaceae bacterium
TCCGCGGCAGAGGGCTGATTGTCGGCGCTGAATTGGATATCGAAGCCGGGCCGATTGTCAACCAGGGGTACGAGCGGGGTATTCTGCTGGTCAGCGCTGGGCCAAATGTTGTGCGTTTTGTGCCGCCATTGACAATCACACGGGAAGAGTTGGCAACTGCGGTGGGTATGCTGGGCGAAATTTTGCAAGGGATGTAGCCGAGGTTGTGAGATGCTGGGGTACGGATTACCCTAGCATCTCATCATTTTGCCATCTCTTTTCTTGGGAGAAAACGACAATGACTGTCGTCATACGGCAGGCGCAGGAAGAAGATGTTCCCGAATTGGTAGAGTTGATCAACGGCTTTGCGGCGCGCAATCTGATGTTGTTGCGCACACCGGAGGCTGTTCTCAAGTCTCTGCCGGACTGGCTGGTGGCAGTCGAACGGGATGAAAACGATCATGAGGCCCTACTTGGGTGTGGTGCACTGGTGGCGTTGACGTCCGAGTTGGCCGAAGTGCGCTCGTTGGCTGTCCACGAGCGGGGGCATGGCCGGGGGATCGGCAGCACGATTGTGGAGAACTTGGTGGCGTTGGCAAAAGCGCGCGAGTTCAGCCAAATCTGCGCCCTGACTCTGCGCGAGGGCTTCTTTCAGCGCCTGGGCTTCGAAATTGTGGATCGATGGAGCATTAGCCCGAAGCTTTGGCAGGAGTGTATCTACTGCCCCAAGTTTCATCGCTGCGACGAGGTGGCTGTGCTGAAGTATTTGACTGCGCGTGGCAAGGAAGATGAGGCCGAGAGACGACCTGTCGCTGGCAATCCACTGCTCAAATGGCAATCCTGGCAGCCGCTCAAGCTGGCCTATTCGTACAAACCTATTCACTTGGATGAGCCTACCCAGGTTGGTGGGTCCACCCGTTTGGGTGGGGAGTAGGTCGATATTTACAGCCGTTTTCACAAAGACACGAAGGCACAAAGGGGTTGCCAATCTGTTTCCTTTGTGTCTTTGTGTTTTTGATAGGGGGAATCTCTTGGAAGCAATTTTAGCATTGGCAAATGGCCGGGTCTTTCGTGGTGTCGCGTTCGGCGCAGCCACCACCGTTGTGGGTGAAGTCGTTTTCAACACCAGTCTCACCGGCTATCAGGAAGTCATCACCGATCCCTCCTACCGGGGGCAGATGGTCTGCATGACCGTTGCCCACGTGGGCAATACGGGTATCAACCGGGAAGATATAGAGAGTGATGGTCCCCAAATCACCGCATTTGTGGTGCGGGAGATCAGCTCCGTGGTCTCCAACTGGCGGGCTAACGAAAGCCTGCACAATTATCTCAAACGTCACAATATCCCCGGCATCAGCGAAGTGGACACCCGCGCCCTGACGCGACTGCTGCGGGACGAAGGTGTGCTGCACGGCGCACTCTGTACCGACGGCAGTCAGACAGCGGACGAGCTAGTTGCTCTGGCCCGATCCTGGGAGGGGCTGGACGGGCGAGACCTGGTCAAGGAAGTCACCTGCCGGGAGACCTATGCGTGGACCGACGGCACAAAGGTGGAGTGGACGCCGGTTGCCTCTGGCCCTGACACCCGTAGCCAGGCCACAGCCACCATCGCCGAACGTCATTTTCCACTTGTAGTCGCCTACGATTTTGGCATCAAGCAGAACATCCTGCGCCGCCTGACCAGCCACAATCTGCGGGTGGTTGTGGTTCCCGCCGACACCCCTGCCGCCGACGTGCTGGCAATGCGCCCCGATGGTATCTTCCTAAGCAACGGGCCAGGCGACCCCGCTGGCTTGCCCTATGCCTCGGCAGCAGTGGCCCAACTGCTCGAAGCCAATATCCCCACCTTTGGCATCTGTCTGGGCCACCAGATTATTGGGCGGGCATTGGGCGGGGAGACGTACAAGCTCAAGTTCGGCCACCACGGAGGCAACCAGCCTGTTTCGGATGTGGATAATACAAATGTGCAAATTACTGCACAAAACCACAATTACGCTGTGGACGACACTACCCTGCCCGCCAATGTGGAGATCACCCACCGTAACCTGAATGATGGCACAGTCGAAGGGATGCGGCTGACCGATCGCCCGGTCTTTTGTGTGCAATATCACCCCGAAGCCAGTCCAGGACCCCACGATGCTGACCTGCTTTTCACAAAATTTGCACAAATTATTCATGAAACTGTGAAGCGTAATGTCTAGGTGTGTGGGTGAATTTCTGGATTATTTGTGGTTTTGTGGATTTGATGTGTTTATTCGGTGTTGATTATGTGTTTATTTGTCGGGTCTTTTGTGGTATTTGGCAAAATTGTGTTAATTGTTTTTGGTTTTTTTTGTGGATAAGGGGGGTGTGGTATGTCGAATCCCACAACTCGCACCATCGAAGAAGCATCGATCAATGCGTGGCCTGCCCGCCAGCAATTGGTGGACGATGGCTGGCTGATCCGTTTCAACGACGGCTACACGCGACGGGCCAATTCGGTCAATCCTATCTATTCGTTCGAAAGCGATGACGCTGCACTGACCCAGCGGACGCTAACCCAGCGGACGCTGACTCAGCGGGTGGAAAAATGGGAGCATTTTTACCGGGCAAAAGGCCGCCCCGCCATCTACAAGATCACCCCGCTGGTGCAGCCACCCCATTTGGATGCGCTGCTGGCCGAACGAGGCTATCGCTACGAAGCGCCGACAGGTGTACGTATCCGCAGTCTGATCGAACCATTGGCTGCTCCCAGCGGGCTTGTCGATGGGCATCCACTCGTTGAAATCAGCCTGTCGGATATCTGGCTGGAGAACTACACAACCTTCAGCGCCACTCCACCCGAGGCGATCGCGCCCATGCGCGCTATACTGGATAACATCGCACCCGCCTGCTGTTATGTGACCCAATGGGCCGATGGAGCGCCGGTTGCCAGTGGATTGGGCGTGCTGGAAGGTGCGCTTTTTGGCCTGTACGACATTGTGACCAGTCCCTCGCAGCGGGGGAAGGGCTATGGTGTCCATTTGTTGCACGCTCTTCTTTCCTGGGCACGGGTGAATGGCGCATCCCACGCCTATTTGGCCGTAATGGACGACAACGCACCCGCCCGACGACTATATGACAAATGGGGCTTTGTGGAGGTATACAAATATTGGTATCGGGTGCAGGGGTAAGTTTTTCAGCTCAATTGGATTTCCCAATCTCCCTCCGCTTTTCTCCATTATTTTCCCCTCTACACCAACCCTGCACATCACCTCCACAATTTCTCCAGAATTGTCCGTCATACTGGAATCAGAGCGAGAGTATGCGATAATGGATAGCGGTGAATGCCACTGACCATCCGTTTGTCTCGTTGATTATTTCTTCCCATAGGAACCGTCATGTCTGCTGCTTCAACCCAACCCCTTATCGAAATCGTCGATCTGACAAAAGTCTACAAAATGGGCGAGGTCGAGGTCCACGCGCTGCGGGGTGTCTCGTTGACGATTCAACCCGGCGAATATGTCGCGATTGTAGGCACCAGCGGCTCGGGTAAGAGTACGCTGATGAACATGGTCGGGCTGCTGGATCGGCCAACCGACGGCGTCTATCGGGTGCGGGGTAAAGAGTCTCAAAAACTGGGTAAAAAGGCCCTGGCAGATCTGCGCAACCGGGAAATTGGCTTTGTCTTTCAACGGTTCAACCTGCTGGCCCGCGCTGCAGCCATGCGACAGGTCGAGCTGCCCCTCTTTTACGCGGGTGTGGGCGCGCGCAAATCCAAAGAGATGGCACGCGAAGCGCTGACCCGTGTGGGGCTGGGCGAGCGCACCCACCACCGGCCCGAGGAACTCTCTGGCGGTCAGCAGCAGCGGGTAGCGATCGCCAGGGCCATTGTCAATAAGCCCAGCCTGCTTTTGGCGGATGAACCGACCGGTGCGCTGGACACCCACACCGGCGAAGAAATCCTCACCCTCTTTGAGGA
>JAHEML010000229.1:3929-6483 GCA_024643705.1 Caldilineaceae bacterium
CTTGTCGTTGTCACCCACGATCCAGACGTAGCCGCCCGGGCTCATCGGGTGATTACCATGCGCGACGGGTTGATTGTGGAAGATAGGACGCAACAGCCAAGCCAGAAAGATGCTGCGCCCGATCAGGTCGAATCCACCGCCGAATCCACCGTCGAATCTTCTTTCCCCACGTCTGCGCCCGCACCCATTTCTTCAATTCCTGAGCCTGCCACATGAGAATTCTTCGCTACTTTAATGTCGCGCTGGAAAGCATCTTTGCCCACAAAATGCGCGCCATTCTAACCATGCTGGGCATTATTATCGGTGTGACAGCAGTGTTGGTGACCCTAGGCATCGGTCGCGGCGCGGCGGCCAGCATTACCAGCGAAATAGCCAGCCAGGGTACAACCCTGTTAACCATCTCACCCGGAGCAGCCAACACCGGAGGATTCAGCCAGGGCAGCGGCTCGGCCAGCACGTTGACAATGGGCGATGTGACCGCGATTCGCGATCGCTCACTGCACCCGAATGTAACCCAGGTGGCCCCGGCCTATACAGGCAGCAGCCAACTGGTGGCAGGCGACGTCAACAGTCAAAACCAGGTAATGGGCGTGACCAGCGAAATGTTCCCCGTGCGCAATTGGGAAATGGAATATGGTCGTTTTTTCACCGATGCCGAAATCGAAGATCAGGCCCATCTGCTTGTGCTTGGCTCGACAGTAGCTGGCGATCTCTCGCTGAGAGGTAATGCCATCGGCCAGAGTGTGCGGGTGAACAACGAACCCTTTACCGTCATCGGCATTCTGAAGGAAGCCGGCGGCTTTGGTGGTGCAGACAACCAGGCCATTGTGCCTTTGGGTGTGGCCCAGGGGCGGCTCTTTAATGCCAAGCGCTACCGGGGCGACTACACCGTCACCTCTATCTATGCCACAGCCAGCACCGAAGAGATGGTCCCTGTATCCAAAGTGGAGATCGAGCGTACCTTTCGTCTGCGCCACGGGTTGAAAAGCGGTGACGACAACGATTTCAATATCTTTGATCAGGCCAGCCTTCTCGATATTATCGGGACTGTCACCGGAACCCTGACCATCTTTCTGGGCAGCATCGGTGCCATCAGCCTGCTTGTGGGCGGCATCGGGATTATGAACATCATGCTTGTCTCTGTCACCGAGCGCACCAAAGAGATCGGCGTGCGCAAAGCGTTGGGAGCCTACGACAGCGATATTCTGCTTCAGTTTCTGGTAGAAGCACTGGTGCTGACGGTTATCGGCGGGCTGATCGGCATCGGCTTGAGTTTTGGCATCGGCTGGCTGATCGGACAGATTCCTGGCGTGGATTTCGATGTGCTGATTGGTGCCGACATTATTGCCATGGCGATTGCTGTCAGCGCGGCCAGTGGCTTCGTTTTTGGCCTCTACCCGGCCATGCGGGCTACCCGCCTGGACCCAATCGAGGCTCTGCGCTACGAGTAAAGGCCGACGACCGGCTAGAGACGACCGCAATCATTCGATTCTTGGAGTATCTGCAATGAAGAAAATTCTTTGGGCCTTCGTACTCATCTTGATCGCTCTTGCCCTGGTTGCTGGCGGATTTGTGGCCGCGGTCGGCTCGCCCCAAGAAGCGTGGAACCGTATCCAGGCCATGCTTTCAGGTGGCAACGGCCAGGTGGCACAACAGGGAGTGGTCGCCAGCGGCCCCAATGTTACCGGAAATGTCCAAAACGGCGCTACAGCGGTGAACTATGCCGAGATGACGCCGGAAGAGTTGGATGCCGCGACCACCCAAATCCGCTCGGCAGGTGACGTGACCGGCCAGGTGAGCGCGGCGGGCAACATCCAACTGGCAAGCCGCCAATTTGTCGTCATGGAGACGGATGGCATTGTCCAGGAGATTGCCGTGCGTGTGGGCGACGAGGTGGCCGCAGGTGATCTGCTGGTGGCACTTGATCCCGCCGCCGCCGAGACAGCCGTCGAGCGTGCCTTGCTCAATCTTTCTTCGGCCCAAGTCAGCCTGGAAAAGCTTTACGATGCCACCGATGCCTCGGATGTCGCGGCGGCCGCAGCCAATCTGGAATCCGCCAAACAAGATCTGGCCGATCTCTACAACGGCCCCAATACGTTAGAGGTTGCCGCTGCCCGTAGCAATTTGGCCGCAGCCTGGGGGAAATACAACGATCTACAGGCAGGCCCCAGCGCTGCCGAGCTGACCCAGCTTTCTACAAACATGCGCAAGTTCGAGGTGGCCCTGAACGAAGCCCGCCGGGCCTACGAACCGGTTTCGTGGCGGCCCGACGTGGGGCGCACACCCCAGGCCGCAGCCTACGAGAAAGCCACCATCGACTACGAAAATGCCAAAGCCGCCTACGCTCAGGCGACCGCTCCTGCCTCCACCAGCGATCTGCAATCGGCCCTGAGCCAGGCCCAGAATGCCCAGAAGCAGTTGGATGACCTGCTGGAGAGCGCCAAGATCGGACCAGGTGGTCAGCGCGCCGATGCGCAGCGCCGTTGTCCCGTCGAGGCGATCGGAGGTGATGCCGCGCAGGCCCCGGATCGCAGTGATGTCCAGGAGCGCGTCA
>JAHEML010000230.1 GCA_024643705.1 Caldilineaceae bacterium
TGGCAATGGTTGTGCCGTCAGCTTCAGGGCAAGGTTCGCTGCATCCTCCAATGTCAGGTGTTTCCCTCGCTCCCAGGCTGCGTCAAAGATGTCCGATTCCAACGCTGTGCTGGTAAGGGCTAAGGCAGCATCGTGGGCGGGTTGCTCCAAGGGGTGAAAGTGGGTGTCCATCACGGTGAAGTGGCGATCGGCTGCCCCAAAGAGGCGGGCAGCAAGCTGGTGTTCTGCCAGGGCGGCGGCTACCCAGGCCACACCATCGATGGCATAGGCCACCCCCCGCTGATTGTTGATGGATTGACGCAGGGTCAGGCTTTCCTGAAAGGCGACCAAAGATTGAGGGTAAAGCCCCTCTAGCCAATAAATATGGCCCAAGCGCCAGAGCGCGGCCGCGGTTAGGTTGGTGTCTTTGGCCGCGCGCATCAAATCCAGGCTTTCGGACAGCAGATCGTGAGAGTTGCGGTAGTCGCCCTGGGCCATTGCCAGCCAGGAAGCGTAGTAGAGCAAACTGTAAATACGTACCGAGTCGTTGATTTTGCGGGCTGCATCCAAACCTTGTCGAATATAGGGTTCTGCCTGGTGTGGGTCTATGCTGCCAACCATGACAAAAACCAAGCCGCTGCACGCCAGAGCAATGGCAGAAAGGTCTTGTAGCTCCTCCCCTATCCCAAGGGCATGGTGATAATAGGTAGTGGCTGTGACCGCGTCGCCATGTAACAGCGTAAAGAATCCCAGGTAGTTCAGCGCTTCGGCTCGCACGGCTGTGGGGGCGCTGTTTTCTGGGTGGGTCAGCATTTCGTGCAAATAAAAATGGGCTTCGTGCACATAGCCTTTGCTGTCCCAGTACTGGCGCATCAGACAAGCCAGGCGCAACCCTACTCTGGCTTCGCCGGTCTGGTGCGCGCACCAATCCATAGCCGCCTGGAAATTTTCATACTCGGCGTCCATCTTCGTCAGCCAGTTGTTTTGTTGGCCGTGTCCACCACCCTGAGAAAGGGCTTGTGCGCATTGTAAGGCCCAGTCTCGGTGGCGACGACGTACATCTGTCTCGCGGGCAGCATCTTGCAACTTTTCCAATGCATATTGACGGATCGTCTCCAGCAACACGTAGCGCGTACCTGGCGCATCCCGTTGCACAATCACCAAAGACTTTTCGACCAACCGTGTCAGCACATCCAGCACCCCATCGCCCTCGAGCAGGGGTTCGTCGGCCACAAGAAACTCGACAGTATCCAGGCTGCTCCCGCCGACAAAGACGGCCAGATATTGCAAAAGCACCCGTTCGTTGTCGGATAGGAGGGCGTAGCTCCAATCGATGGTTGCGCGCAGGGTTTGATTGCGGGGAAGCACAGTACGCATGGTTGCTCTGAGCAACCGAAAGCGATCA
The DNA here is from genome assembly GCA_024643705.1 of Caldilineaceae bacterium. Classification (GTDB taxonomy): domain Bacteria; phylum Chloroflexota; class Anaerolineae; order Caldilineales; family Caldilineaceae; genus JACQGT01. The sequence goes on from JAHEML010000230.1 coordinate 1,385, forward strand.
TCCAGACGCTCTGCTATCTGTTCTACCGAAAGCACCTTGACTCGGGCCGCGGCCAGCTCGATTGCCAGGGGCATCCCATCCAGGCGTTGGCAGACCTGTACTACGGCTAGCGCGTTGTCTTGTGTCAAACGAAATTCCGGGTAGGCTGCCTGTGCGCGTTCTACCCACAGGCGTATCCCAGGATAGCTCAACAACTCTTCGAAAGGTGGCATTGTGCCTCGTTGGGGAACAGCCAGCAGGGGTGTCAGCCAGATTGTTTCGCCAGGGATTTTGAGCGTTTCCCGGCTTGTGGCCAGAATTTGCACCTGGGGGCAAGTGTCCAGAATGGTCTGCACCAGATCGACACAGCCATTGATCACATGTTCACAATTATCAAGGATCAAGAGGAATTGTGTGGGTTGAAGATGGGCAACCAAGGTGGCCTTGGCATCGTTTTGGGGAGGCGTCGTAAGTTGGAGTGCAGTTACCACCGTCTGCGCGACCAAACGTTCGTCGGTCACCAGCGACAAGTCCACCCATCCTACACCGTTGGGGTATGTGGCTGCCAGCGCAGTGCCCACGCCGATAGCCAGGCGCGTTTTGCCGCTACCCGCCGCACCTGTCAGCATAAGCAGGCGAACGGCCTGTCCTTCTGGCGACAAGAGCTGGTATAGCGCGTCTACATCTTTCTCGCGCCCGACCAAGCTGGTGCGCGGCGCTGGCAAAGGGTGGCTGGAGTCTGAGCGTGGCATGGAAGAGATCATCAAAAAACGTGGCAGCAAAGTCAGACAGGGATTGGCGTCGAACTACACTCGCTTGTCGAGCCACGCGACAATGTCGCCTAGTGGTTTTTCTTTGCCCACCTCGTTGTGCAATTCGTGGAAATAGTCGTCGTAAGTTAGGTACGTCTTGTCGGGGGTCGTCACTTGATCGAAGAATTTATGGGTGTTTGCCGGAATGACCAAGTTGTCGGCTGTGCCCTGGAGCATCAGCAGGGGGCCAGGGGTCGATGTTACGTGGGCTGTCACTCGTTTTTGGGCAGCCAGAAACTCTATCAACCAGCGGGCCGAGCTGACCGGTACCGCAAGGGGGTCAGCCTCAAGCTGGCGTGCTACTTCTGGATCGCGGGCTAGATCGCCGCCGGGGGGGCGAACCATGGAAAAGGTGGGGTATACGAAACTGACCAACCGCATGGCAAAGACCAAGGGGGCAGAAATATTGGCGCGAATCGCTGGAGCTTGGATAATCCAATAGTCGGCATCTTTGGGGAAGGTTTGGGCATAGTCCAAACTGATCAGCCCGCCCATGGAATGGCCGAAGTGTACAAACGGCAACCCCGGCTGCTCGGCTCGCACAAGCTTGTTCAGTTGGTGCATGTCCTGGGCGTAGTCCCGAAAACGGCTGACATGTCCTCGCCGACCACCGGAACGACCAAAGCCCTGGTGGTCGATGGCATAGACTGCGTAGCCTTCAAGTAGCAGCCGTTCCACTAGATTGCCATAGCGCCCCCCATGCTCGCCAAGCCCGTGGGCAATCATCACCACGGCGCGGGGGGTACTCTCTGGCATCCACCTTTGATAGTGGATGGAGGTATTGGCAACATTTGTAAATGTGGAAGTGGAATGTTGTGTCACGGATAGCCCCTTCATCAAACGCTATTGGGTGGTTTTCGCAGGGCGTCGTACCTGTTCTTTTCCCAGGAAGAGAGTGCAACTAGGGTGGCTGTACGGTCAAAATCCATACCTACAGTCGTGTCCTGTTTATAATCCGACGATCCAGCGTTGCCAGGGGGCATCTTCCCAGCGCAGGCCAAGAGCTTCGAAGCTCTCCCGGCTTGCGGCTAAGTGGTCGCTGCTAAAGGTGCGGATGCGCAGGTATCCGTCTCGCTTGCCCACATAGGCGGGCATGGCTGCCACCAATTGCTGCTCGGTTTCTGTCCCCCACAGGAAAGGTTCCAGGGCCAGAAGCAGTCGTAGTTCCTCTTTCCATTTGAACTGTTGGATCATGCCCACGACTTCGCCTTCTTCCTCGACGAGATAGATCTTGGAGGCGCGCAAGGTGGACTGGTGCAGGGTGCAGATGGCGTCGACCTGCTCGGCCAGTGTGAAGCCACTTCGGTCAGGCTCTTGATGGTTCGGGCCGTCCCCTTCGGCGATTACTGCCTCGGCTTCTGCCAACGCTTCTGCCACGGCAATCTCAATACCCTCGTCGGTCAGGGCTTCGTCCGCCATAGGCTTATCCTCGTGGGTTTCATCTTGCGCGATTGTGCGCTCTCCTGGCATGTCGTCATCACCATCGGGCAGGTCGAAATCCATGCGTACATACTCTGGCAGATTGCCGCCAAAGCGCGCCGAGATTTGGGGTTTGATTGTGATGCCCGCGGGGAGTTGGGGCGATTCTTTCAGCGGAAGCGTTGCGCGCATCTGGCCCATTTGATAGTCTGCCTTCCAGAAGCCCATCTCGGCAAGCATGTGGCCGATGCGTGGATCGCTGGAATTTTGCATGCCAAAATAGGCCAAAGGGAGATCACCCCGCTGCTCGGCTGAATCCAGCGCAGCCTCGATCAGATCGCCCAGAATGTCGATGCCTTCTTGATCCAGGGGTTCGATTACGGCCCAATCGAATGTGCCGGCTGTTTCGCCTTCGAACTGTATGATCAGATAGCCGATCACTTGCCCGTTGCGCAGGGCCACAAATGTATCCATCTGGTTGCGCAACATGCGGGGGCCAAACAAGTAGCGGAAGATCAGCCGTTGCCACCAGCTTTTGCCCAGCGCGGCCACGCTGCTGGGATCGCTGGAAATGCCGTCCAGCATCAAGTCGAGTACTATGCCAAATTGTTGTTTGTCTGGTTTTGTAATTGTGTATGTCATGTCCAATGCTCGAGTGCCTGCCGAACACACGCCCGCTCGCCTGCAAAAGAGAGGCGGTGGAGTGCATCCTCCGGGGTTGTCCAAATCACGTCATCTACTTCGTAGCTCAGGTCGGATAATGCACCGCCCACCACCCGCAGCAGGTAAAAGTCTACCCGTTTATGTACGGTCTCGGGCACTGTGCGCCGGTAGGTGTCGGTGTAAGAATACTCTATGGTACGCAGAAAAATTTCTTCGACGGTGCGCAGGCCCGTCTCTTCTTCTACTTCGCGGATGGCGGCCTGCACGGCTTCTTCGCCCGCTTCTAGCCTGCCTTTGGGCAGTTGCCAGCGTGTGCCACCGGCTGTGGCAATCAGTGCCACTTCGATAGCGTGCCCGCTGTTTTCGCCCAGTTCCACCAGGCGAAAAGCCACACCACCAGCCGAGTAGCTCCAGCGGACTGTGCGTTTGCCCGGCCGGGTGGAGAAACCTGTTGGTGGATTGTGTTGGGGTGAGCGAGAATCCTGAGTCATGTCTGCCAATGTTTGTCTGTGTGGAGACCGGGCAGCGGGCCGTCGGCCACCGAGCGAGCCAAGGCTACAGCCACCCGCTCCCAATTGTCCGGTGCTGTGCGTGTCAACTGGGCCGGCAGCAGGGATGGGGTGGTAAAGCTCAATGCACCGGCTAATTCGGCTGTGTTCCAGATGGAGCGGGCGCGGGCGATCACGACAAATGTCTCCACCCATTTGTCCAGAAGCACCAACCAGGCAGCCAACCCGGCCTGCGCGCCCACGGGATAGAGTCTCTCTGGGCTGCGACCACCCGCAAATTTCACTGCTAAACCACCTGCGGGGTTGATCCACAACCGCTCTGGGATCACAGGCCCCGGCGATAGCCCAGCCATCTGCCAGGCGTGAAAGCTTGTGTGCAAATGGCTAATCAAGGGCGGGAGCAGAAGCGCCGTGGCTTGGTTCAGCGGGCGGCTCTCTGCCGGTGGTGCACTTGTTTCGTGTACCCTTCCCTGCTCGTCGACCATCCACCAGGATTGACTCATAGCCAGCCCCTTTTACGAAAGAAGGCGAGCATGAAACCGGCCACCGAAAGGAAGACGACTAGTACCAGCGGGTAAGCCCAGGGCCAGCTCAATTCGGGCATGTGATGAAAGTTCATGCCATAGACCCCGGCCAGAAAGCTGAGGGGCAGAAAGATGGTGGAGATGATTGTGAGCACTTTGATGATTTCGTTCATGCGGTTGTTGGAGAGTGCCATGTAGATTTCGATGGTGCTGCGGGCCAGTTCCCGCATACTTTCCACCAGCCCCACCATGCGGATGAGGTGGTCGTAGATGTCGGCAAAATAGGGGCGGGCATTGGCTGGGATGACGCTGTAATCGGTTTGTGCCAGGCGATTCATAAGATCGCGTTGAGGCTGCAACACCCGATTGAGTCGCAGTGCGCTGCTTTGGGCTGTGAGCAGGTCGTCCAGCAGGCTTTCTCTGGAAATATCGCCTTTTTGAAAGATGATGTCACCCAGCCGCTCCAATTCCGCCTCGAAATTGTCCAGCAGCCGGGTGATCCGATCCACTTGAAGTTCGAGGATTTCGTAGAGTAGCAGGGCCGGGCCGCGGCTGATTCCTTCGGTGTTGTGGTGTGTTTTCTCGGCCAGCAAGCTGTTGATAGAACTCATCTCTCGCTCGTGGATGGTGATGAGAAAGTTGGGACCAAGAAAGATGTCCAGCTCGCTGCTTACTAGATCGACCAGTTCATCGCTGAGGTAGATGCTGTGGATGACGATATAGAGGTAGCGTCGGTAATCATTAATTTTGGGGAGCAGAACACTTTTGGTGGCGTCTTCTACTGCCAGGGGGTGAAAGTTAAATACCCCGGTCAGGATTTTCTGCTCGTCGTCTGGGGTGGGATTTTCCATGTCCACCCAAACCACGGCGTTGGTATCTCGGACAGCCGAGGCCAGTTGGTCGATCGGAAGTTCATGCACCAGAGCGCCGCTGGTATGGCGATAAAGAATACGAATCATGGGGTCATTTACACAATCAGCCATTGATTACGGTGTGCTTTTGATGTTGGTGGGCAGGATGAAACTTACTAATCATATCACATTGAAGGAGGAAAGCGGGGATTGCCTCATTCCCCATCACCCAGGCCCTTACTCCCTCCGATGCAGGCCGATCCCGGCCAGGAGAAAGAGCAACGCACCCAAAAATCCTAAACC
>JAHEML010000231.1 GCA_024643705.1 Caldilineaceae bacterium
AGGAGGCATCAATCGGTGGGTGTGGGTGTAGGGTTGGCGAGGGGATTCGGGCGCAGGGAGTCAGCAAAGGCGAGAATTTCCTGGGCCAGACGTTGTTTGGAGGGCAGGTCGGTCATGATGGTATCTGTGACCAACGCGGGCAAGATCACAGCGTCGGAGAGAGCGGCATCGGCTTGGTCGATTACAAAACCATCCAGCACATCGCCCAAATGATCAACAACCGTCAGCGGGCTGCTCACCTCGCCCAGTTCCCGCATCATCTTGGCCGCGGGGCCTTTGATCGCCTGACCGTTTACAATGGGGCTGACAGCAATTTTAGGCATGGGGGATTGGCGCAACAAGTCACGCAGGCCCGGCACACTGAGAATAGGGTCGATGCTCACATAGGGATTGCTGGGGCAAAAGATGATAGCGTCGGCTTCCTTCAGCGCCTTGTGTACCTCCCGCGAGAGCAGGGCATGATCGGCCCCAACAAACGAGAGATCAACCAGAGATGGTTCGCAGCGACGGCGCACAAAATAGTGCTGAAAGGGCAAATCCCCTTCATCCGTATGCACCAAGGTGCGCACAGGCTCATTGCACATGGGCAGAATGGCCGAAGGAACACCCAACAAACGACGCAGACGATCGGTCACCTCGGTCAGCGAAAGGCCCAAGCCCAACCATTCCGTGCGGCGCAGATGCAGGGCCAGGTCTCTGTCGCCAATGCGGAACCAATCTTCTCCACCGTAGCGTTCGATTTCGCCCAACACGGTCCAAGCCTCGTCCTGTCGCCCCCAACCCATTTCCGGGTTGTTCAGCCCCGCCAAATGGTAAAGAACCGTGTCCAAATCCGGGCAAATGTGTAGCCCCCAATGTTCAAAATCATCACCCGTATTGACAATCACCGTCAGGCAGCCGCGGGGCAACGCAGATTGCAATCCCGCTGCCATCTTTGCGCCGCCCACCCCGCCTGCCAGGGCCACAATTTTTGGTTTGGTCGTTGTGTTCGTTTTGGTTGTCAGCGCCATAGCACCCGTTCCCCCAATGAGAGTCTCTCTTTTTCTTTTTCTTCCGCAGGGTAGCCCAGGGTGATCAATGCCTGGGGATACCACGTGTCTGGCAAACCGAGCACGCCGGCTACCGTCTCTGGCACAAAAAGCGGGGCACACATCCAACAGGCCCCCAGCCCGTAGTGATGCGCCGCCAACAGGAGATTCTGGCAGGCCAGGGCCGTACTCTGCACAGCCATCAACCACTCGGCTTCGGCCCGCTGGGGGTCTGGGTAAACATCCATCTCTTCCAGCGAAACCGCGGCCACCACCAACGCGGCCGCGCCCGTCAGGCGGGCATGGCTGATCGCCACCCGGCGCTCGATCAGCTTCGGTTCAACCCCATCCTGGGCCAAATCTTCTTGCCACCGTTCGCCCATTGCCTGGCTCAGGGCCAACTTTTGGGCCTGACTGTGGACAACGCAGAAGCGCCAGGGCTGCCTGTTGTGGGCCGAAGGAGCCCAAGTGGCCGCGGTCAAAATGCGCTCGATCAGGGGGCGGGCAATGGGCCTGGCCTCATAGCGTCGAATCGACCGTCTGCCCCGCACCAGGCGCCAAAAATAGTCATCGTTCTCTGCTTCGTTCTCTGCTTCATCCTCTGCTTCGTCAAAGTCAGTCATGTTCAGTCATGTTCACAGGCCAATGCCCTCTCATTCTGCGGTCAGATGGGCCATTATACCACGGCACGGGGCGAGCCTGCACTCAACAGTCCAATCGCCAGCCAATTCCAAGCGGCCAGTTCGGGCAACATGCCAAAGGTATCCACCTGGCCGTGGGCCAGTCCGGCCACCAGCCCAGCCAGCAGTCCCACCTCCACGCCGCTCAACCTCTTTGCCGGGTTTGCCACATACGCTGCCAACCAATAGACAAAGGCCAGCAGCCAGACCAAGCCGGGTACGCCCCAGCCTGTCGCCATCTCCAACCAGATGGTGTGGGGATGGAGCAGATTTGGCTCGCTGGCCGCGGCATCGACCATAAACGCCGGATAGTGCCAAAAGAAGCCACCTGGCCCAGTGCCCAGCCAGGGAAAAGCGCGCCACATGGCCACCGCGCCCTGCCAAATGTAGATGCGTTGGATCACGGTTCCACCGTTGAGCAGCCGATCGCCGAGGAGTACGGTTGCCCCAACCAACACCACCACGCCCGCGGCCAGCACAATCCGCCACCGTTGCTTCAGCCAACGGCGCGCGGTCGGCTGCTGCGCCAGCAAAATGGCCCCACCCGCAGGAACCCCCAACAAGATCGCGCCCCGGCTGCCCGTCAACCACAGAGCACAGACGATCACACTTGCCCCTGCCCCAATTGCCAATCGCCACACCCAGGGCAGAGCAGCGCGCAAGCGGCTTTGGTTGCCACCCTGGCCCACAAGAGCCACCCCAAGCCACACAAAAAGAGTCCGTTCCAGCAAGAGCGCAGTCTGGTTGGGCGAGAAAGTCAACCCAATCAGACGATGAACCCCATCCACCCAAGTGCTCTCGCCGTTCCACCAAAGAAACAGCCCAACCAGCCCCGCCAGCAGACCGCCACCCATCAGCCCGGATCCAGCCCTGGCTACCAACAGGGGACTGTTGGCCGCGCTCCGTCCCAGCGCATAGAAGAGCAGCGGCCCAATCACCAGCCCCCCCAAACCAGCGGGTGTGCCAACCCAATGCCACCCCATCCCCGCCGAACCGAGGCTTGCTGCCAGCCAGCCCACAGCCAGCCAATCGGCAAAACCCAACCCATGCCAATGGGGGGGCATTTTCCTTCGCCACCCCCGCACCAGCCCTGGCAAGCCACACACAAGCAAGGCATAGGCCGGGGGCACAGTCAGCACTGCCCCCACCAGATGCAACTCTTTGTGTTGATAGTGAAAAGGCAACAGCAGCCCAACCAACACCAGCACCAATCCTGGCTCGGCAGCCAGGAATAGGGCAGCAATCAGCCAGCATAGACCAATCAATGGGGGCCACGTAGCAAAATAGTAGACGGTTGCCAACCCAAGCCAACATGCCAGCCTGACCGCCAAAGGCAACCCGGCAAAGCCCCCGGGCCAACGATTCACCTGGGCCACCTGTGCAGCAGACCACCCTCGCCAAAGAACCCCTGCCAGAGCCGCGCTGTAGAGGATCAGCCACGCCAGAGTGGTTCCATCGCCACTCCTCTCGGCTACCTCGGTGGAGCGATTGACCTGGGCAAATGTATCCCACAGGGGCAGGGGAGCGCCGTCTGCCGTGTACAGGGCAAAACCCCACTGGGGATCATCCGCTGGGCGATCAGGTCGATCCACTGCCCAGCCCAGCCCGGCCAACCAGTGCCACCCGCGTGCCAGTTCGTTAGCCTGTTGCACATAGCGCGCCTGCACATCCGGAATCACCGTCTGCCATATCTGATTGGTTGATCGGTTCCAGCCGTAGCGCACAGCCCAGATCGGCGTATCGCCGTCGCCGGCTGCGATCATTTCCTGGCGCAGCAGACCAAGCCGTTGAAAGTTGAGCAGATCGGCCCGGCTGCGGCTGTCGGTGGGGGAGAGGCCAAAGCCGAAAGGTTGCGCGGCCACCCCATCGAAATAGGCGTCGGCGCCGGCAGCATAGAGCCGGCGCAGATAGGTTGGCTCGTCGATGGCCGTATGTCCCCGATCCCTGGTGGGGGCAAGCGCGGCCAGCAGAATCACAGCATCCCCATCGGCGGCGCGCAGGCCAGGCACGCTCGCGGCCAAAAGCCGGGCATAGGCCACCGGCTCGATCAGACGATTGCCCCAATGGGGCGCGATATTGGGTTCATCCCATATTTGGTAAAAGCGGACGGTCTCGCCATAGCGTTGGGCAAAATTTGCGGCAAAACGGGCAAAATCGGCGTTGTTGGCGGGCGGGGCAAAGGGATTGTCTGTGGGGGCACGGTCTTGGGGGGCACGCGCCCATGCAGGGCTGCCATCCAGCACAACCACCAGTTGCAGCCTGGCGGCGGCCACGTCAGCCACAATCTCGTCCATTTCATCCCAGGCGTATTGGCCGGGGGTGGGTTCGAGTAGCCCCCAATCGGCGCGCTGGCGTACCCAGCCAAAGCCTGCTGCCCGCAGATTGTCCAAGGCGGCCCGGCGCTGATCAGCATCGGCGTATGGCTGCAAAGAAACGTTGATCCCGGCCAGAGAAGCGGGGTACGTTGGGTTGGTCGCGTGGGACTGGGGCTGGAACTGATGGGGTTGAAACTGAAGAGGGGCGGATTCGATCAGGTGACGAGCAGCAAGGCCAATTTGCAGCAGAAGGTAGCAGAAAACCACAAAAAGAAAGGCGAGACGGAGTGCGGCAAGCAGGACGCGCCCAAAGCCATGGTTACGGGGCAGAGCGTTCACAGACGGCTAAACGGACTGGTTCAGTCGCGCGAGCATATTGTCGATAGATTGGCGCTGGACATCGAAGGTTGCGAGGCGTTCGGTCAAGCGTTGAATGTCAACCGGCTGCATTCTCAACGTCTGCTGTAATTGCTGCAAAGCCGCTTTGACCCCCGCTTTGCGATCCGCATAGTCGAAACGTAACTCCAAAAAGGGTTCGACGTTTTCGGGTAATTGCTCGAACCACGCTTGCCTTTCGTCGATTTCCAGGGCCAAAGAGGATAAAGTCTCCTCCGTCAACGGCGTTGGGAATGGCGTCTCTAGTAGCGCAGCCAACGGGCTGGACAATGAATACGAACCAGCGAGGGTATCTGGGTCCTCCATCTGCAAGATCATCCCATCCGGAGCATTGAGCCAAAGCAGAGGGGTGGCAAAGTCGATACGATCCGGATCGTTGATGTAGAGACCACTGCGGGCGATGGATGTCGCCACGTCGATCGCGCCCGGCTGGGGGCCACTGACCAGGGCATCGTACAGAAACCCGGCAAACTCGGCGGCCACACGATCCAGCACCTGGAACTGCATGGCGATCACCGCAGGGATTCCGGTTTGCAGCAATCGCTGTGCCAGGCTGGCAAAGGGCATGGTATTGTCCGGCTGCCCCACCAGACAGGCGTTGAGAAAGACAAGCTTGATCGAATCGACCAGTGCCAGCATGGCCGCTATCTGGCTGCTTTTGACAAGGGTTAATCCGTTCTCTCCCCACAGGTACAGCCCATCGGCCTCGCCGTGGCTGATAATATGCAGGATGTCCGGGTGGTGTTGTTCTAAAGCACGCCGCAACATCTGGATATCGACCTGCCCTTGTAGCACTTCGATCTGCATGTGGCTGGATGGCACAGCAGAGAGAGCGGCCTGAATCCGCGCGATCTCGGAAGTACTGTCGATGGAATTGGCTCTTTCACCCCCATCGACCCCACTGTCGATCTCCCTGTCGATCTCCCTGTCGATCTCCCTGTCGTCTACTGCGACAATCAGCAACTTGGCGGGCAATTCTGTGTGGATTGAGCGGGCACGCCCAACAAATTCTACACTGGTGGCGATACGCACCAGAGAGAATGCCCGATCGGCTGCCAACAGGCGGCGACGGCTGGCATCGGTCAAGGTTTCCCACGGGAGAGCAGCCACCGCGGGCGGCTGTATGTTCAGTCGCACCCGCAAGCGCTGACCAGCCTCCAACTGTGCCACAGCTTCGATCCAAAGACGACGCAATTTGCCATGAAACAGCTCGGAAAAGAGTAAGCCGCCGGTGTCCAGAATACCATCCTCGCCGACAGATGACTGGGTGGCAGCCAATACGCCAATGGTCTGTGCCCAGTCAGGCTGCAATGCGTCATGGTAGAAGAACCCATCCGCGGTCAGCCCCTGATAGTCGGCCACGACGGTGTAGGGGGTCTCGGTGCCGAGAATGGTGATATCAAAGTTTTGGGTGTGAGAAGATGACATAGTTTGACAGATTTTTAACCCTAGGCGTACAATCGACTATATGCAAAGAATCCAACCGCAACCAACACCCCATCATTTTACCCCCAACCCCCAGCGTGAGCAACCGCTCGACGACAAAGAGTTCCGCGAACGAGTGAGCGTGATTGTGTGGGCTGTGATTGGGGCTACTGCCATCAGCTTATTGGTGCGTCTCCCCGCGACATTCGTCATGAGTTTCGAAGCGTTGGGGTCGCCCATCAGTTTTCAGATCAGCGATACAACCTTGATGGCGGCCTTTTTGGCGCTGTTGTCGGCCAGTGGGGCCGAAAGCGCCATCCGCACCCACCCACGCTTTCGCAACAGGGGCGGTTTTTGGGCCACTTGGAGCTATTGGGCGTTGCCCGCTGCTCTCTCCATCCTCGCTGTCATCCTGATCCCCCAACTTCCTTCAAGGTTGGCTCAGGCTGCTGGTCTGCTGGCGCATGGAACCGTGATGACCGTCGCCCTTTTTGGATTGTATGCCACGGTGGATCAAGGGGCATCCGGCTTTCGCAGGGGCCGTCT